>NZ_JBFTZV010000010.1:0-145468 GCF_056406615.1 Arthrobacter sp. P1_B3
GGTCACCGTTGTTGCGCTGCCGGTCAATGCTGCTCCGGTGTCTTTGATTGCTGAGACGGTCTCGGGTCTCGATGTTGTTTTTGATGGGTCCGGTTCCTCGGATGATGGGTCGGTGGTTTCCTATGCCTGGGACTTTGGTGATGACTCGCTTGCGGGAACCGGGCCGACGGTGCGGCACAGTTACGGGAAGGCGGGGACATACACGGTCCGTTTGACGGTCACTGATAATGCCGGCGTCGAGGGCACGAGTTCGAAGATGGTCACCGTTGTTGCGCTGCCGGTCAATGGTGCTCCGGCGCCTTGACACCAGCCATCGCAGTGCTGCGTCGGGCCCCGACGGGAGGGCGGTGCCGCCTGACCTGGGCCCGTCGGGCCCAGGTCAGGCGGCAGCCGATGCAGCAGCTGATCCCCGACGAAGTCCCGCCCTCTAGCTTCAACAACTGGGTCAGCGCCGCCGCCACGATTCCGTGGATGCCTGGGTCCCGTCCCCGCCGGTCCTTGCGCCCGCTCCTTTGCTACCTTCTCCCCGGCGCCCGGCACCTGCAATTCCGCGGAGGACTACTGGGCCGCCACCGGCCAGCTACTGGGGATATCCGTGGTTCTCTGATTGGTACCGCAAAAGGTGCGTGCTGACGGTTCACAGACCCGGCCGTCTGTGGTCACATAGGGGGGTGAGTCCGTGACGATTGGGGTCTGGCGGACATAGTGCGGGAGTCACATCGTGGGAAAACACTGGGGAAACTCATCGAGTGAGCAGTCAGCCAGGGCGCGGACCATTGCCGTGCGCTGCGTATCCGGAGGCCTGTGCCTGTCCCTGGCCGTTCTGGCATTCGGTGGCTTTCAGGGGCTGAGCGCCTTCGCGTCCTACGGGGCGCCCGCCGCCATCCCGACCGCCGCCATGCCGCCCGCCGGCGCGGTGGGGCGCGAAACCCTGGACCCGCAGGCCCACTCCGCCGCTACCGGTGCTGCGGGGACTCCCGGCACAGTCACTGCCGACGCCCTGGCGCTCCTGGCCTTCAGCCGGAGCACGGTGGACACGGTCACCAGGGAAGGAGTGCGTGGCGAGCTCAATGTGGCCTCGGCGGTCCTGAGCCGGCCCGCGGCCGGTTTCCTCATGGCCCCGCTGGAATCGCTCGTGCCGTCGTCCCCGTTCGGGCTGCGCACCAGCCCCCTGACGGGATTCGCGGGCGAATTCCATTGGGGCCAGGACTTCGCGGCATCGTGCGGCACCAGGGTCTACTCCGCCGACGCCGGCGTGGTGAGGGCCGTAGGGTGGCATCCCTGGGGCGGCGGCAACCGGGTGGAAATCGACCACGGCAACGGGCTCATCACCACGTACAACCACCTGGAGGCGATCGCGGTCAAGAAGGGCGACTCCGTGCGGGTGGGGGAGGTCATTGCCCGGGTGGGTACCACCGGCTCCTCCACCGGCTGCCACCTACATTTCGAAACGATCCTCAACGGCTCCCACACCAATCCCCGGGACTGGACGTTGCTCCCCATCAAGCAGGTGGATCAGCTCAGCCCGATGGACATGACCAGCTACGCACCCGACGCCGGCAAGGCAACCAACGCGGGGATTGGCTGGGCGATTCCTGTCCGGGAGGATCTGACCCACGTGGTGGCCGGCGGCGTTCAGGAACAGCCCGCCGCGGTGGCCGCCAAGCCGTCAGCGAGTGCCTCAGCAGCAGCCACCGAAGCCGCCGCCAACAAACCGTCGGCAAAGCCTTCCGCCACCTCGAAACCGACGCCGACCGGCACTGCCTCCGCTACACCGACGCCGTCGCCGACCGGCACTGCCTCCGCGAAGCCGACGCCGTCGCCGACCGGCACTGCCTCCGCGACGCCGTCGCCGACCGGCACTGCCTCCGCGACGCCGTCGCCGACCGGCACTGCCTCCGCGAAGCCGACGCCGACCGGAACTGCCGCGACGACCGCCCCTGCCGCCCCGACGCCCACCCCAACCCCGACGGGAACAATTCCCGCCAAGCCGTCAGCTCCGGTGCCGGTCATGCCGTCGATAAATCCGACGCCCTCCGCGCCCGCGACGGCCTCCGCGGCCGCGACAGAGGCTGCGGGCAGCGCCGCGCCGCCGAGCCGGCCCCTGGCGCCGGCCCCAATCACTGTGCAGCCGGCCCCGGTCACCGCGCCGGCCGATGAGCCGAAGCCCACGACGACCACGCAGTCGGCCACCAAAGCAGTGACAACGAAGCCCTCACCGACGCCCACTTCGACGCCCAGCCGTTAGACGCCGGGTCGGGACCCAGTTACCGGCCCAGCGTCGGGTCCGGGATGCGCACCCATACCCGCACGCCTCGGTGCCGGATAATGGGGGGAACAGTTCCGAACCCCGGCTCCGGACCACCGATATCGCAAGGACGCGCTCCATGACAGCTCTGCACTCCATTCCCTTGACCCTCATCGACGGGACCGAGACCGATTTTGGCCGCTTCAGGGGAGAGGTGGTTCTGGTGGTCAACGTGGCGTCCGAGTGCGGTTTCACGCCCCAATACGCAGGACTCGAGGCACTGCACAACAAGTTCCGCGGCCAAGGCTTCCAGGTCCTCGGCGTCCCCTGCAACCAGTTCGCCGGGCAGGAGCCCGGCGGCGACGCAGAGATCGCCGAGTTCTGCCAGCGCAATTTCGGCGTGACCTTCCCGCTGACAGTCAAGTCCAGCGTCCGGGGAAAGAACCAGCACCCGCTCTACGCCGAGCTCACCAAGTTCAAGAACGGGCTCCTGCCCGGCCTGGTGAAGTGGAACTTTGAGAAGTTCCTCGTGAACCGCGACGGCGAGGTCATCGCCCGCTTTGCGCCCACCGTGGAGCCGGACTCACCGGAGATCATCGACGCTGTTCAGTCCGCCCTGGACTGAAACAGCCCCGGCCCGCCTTCCGATTCCGCAGCCTCTATCCCTAAGCATGCTTACCCCCTAGACTGGCCGAACCCTCCAACATTCCGGGCACATCCACGGCGCAGTCATCCCTGACAGCCGCCCTTCGGCAGTGCGGCCGAGGTGTCCCTGCGGAGGGCGCATCAAACACTTCGTCAATCACAGCAGGGCCCCGTGTGGGTCCGTGAACGCAGGAGGAATGAGATGACAGGGAACAAAGCCGTTGCCTACAAGGGGCCGGGAAAAGTCGAACTGATAGACATTGACTACCCCACCTTTGAACTCAAGGACGGCCCGGGGGTCAATCCCGCCAACGTCGGCCGGCAGGTGCGCCACGGCGCCATCATCAAGACCGTTGCCACCAACATCTGCGGCTCGGACCAGCACATGGTCCGGGGACGCACCACAGCCCCCCCTGACCTGGTGCTTGGGCACGAGATCACCGGCGAAGTGGTGGAAGTGGGGCCGGACGTTGAATTCATCAAAGTGGGGGACATCTGTTCCGTCCCGTTCAACATCGCTTGCGGGCGCTGCCGGAACTGCAAGGAACGCAAGACGGGCATCTGCCTGAACGTCAACCCCGACCGGCCAGGCAGCGCCTACGGCTACGTGGACATGGGCGGCTGGGTCGGCGGCCAGGCCAACTACGTCCTGGTGCCGTACGCCGATTGGAACCTGCTGAAGTTCCCCGACAAGGACCGGGCCCTTGAAAAAATCATGGACCTGGCCATGCTCTCGGACATCTTCCCGACCGGATTCCATGGCGCGGTCACCGCGGGCGTCGGCCCCGGCTCCACCGTCTACATCGCTGGCGCGGGCCCCGTAGGCCTGGCCGCGGCGACCAGCGCGCACCTGCTGGGTGCCGCCGTCGTGATTGTGGGGGACCTGAACGCGGACCGTTTGGCCCAGGCGCGCAGCTTTGGCTGCGAGACCGTCGACCTGAGCAAGGGCGGCCCGGCGGAGCAAATCGAGCAGCTCCTCGGCGTCCCGGAAGTCGACTGCGGCGTTGATGCCGTAGGCTTCGAGGCCAGGGGCCACGGTGCCGGAGCCCAGGAAGCCCCGGCAACCGTCCTGAACTCCCTCATGGAAGTCACGGCCGCCGGCGGCGCCCTCGGCATCCCCGGGCTCTACGTCACCGGCGACCCGGGCGGCATAGACGAGGCTGCACGGAAAGGCTCGCTGTCGCTCAGCCTCGGAACGGGCTGGGCGAAATCGCTCAGCTTCACCACGGGACAGTGTCCGGTCATGAAATACAACCGGCAGCTGATGATGGCCATCCTGCACGACAAGGTACACATCGCCAAGAACGTCAACGCGAAGGCCATTGCCCTGGAGGACGCGCCGAAGGGGTACGCCGAATTCGACGCCGGCGCGGCGACGAAGTTCGTGCTCAACCCGAACGGCTACCTCAGCTAGCGCAACCCCAACCCGGCGGCACTGCCGGCCCCGCCCCGCTGAACCGGGGTTTTGGGAGTGCCGCCGGGCGGCCGCGTCCTGCATATGCCTGCAGGAGCATGTGAGGGCACGCCACCTGTTAACGCGCGATTTTCCAATATGCCTGTCCCAGTTTTTACATTGTTTGCCTAATGTCTGGTTGGATAGTTCTTACTGAGAGGGACACTGGAGGCACCGCTTCCACCCAACCAAGAAGGCAGCAATGGAGCGCATCGAGGCCGAGCACCCCCGGCCACGTCATTTCCTACTTCACCTGAGCGACCCCCACTTGCTGGGGGGTCCGCAACCCCTGCACGGCGTCGTGGACAGCGAAGCCCTGCTCAGGCAGCTCTTCGAGGAGGTCCACGCCTCGGGTGCACGCCCCGAAGCCGTGATCTTCACGGGGGACCTGGCTGATCTCGGGGAACCCGAGGCGTATGCCAAGCTCCGCGCAATCGTGGATCCGGCCTGCAAGGCCTTGGGGGCGAAGGTCATCTGGGCGATGGGCAACCACGACAACCGGGCCAACTTCCGGGCCGGGCTCCTGGACCAGGCCGACAATGACGCGCCGGTGGACCACAGCTACTTCGTCAACGGGCTGCGCATCATCACCCTGGACACCTCCGTGCCCGGCTTCCACCATGGCGAATTGAGCCACGGCCAGCTGGATTGGCTCGCTGCTGAGCTGGCCACGCCGGCCCCGGACGGGACCATCCTGGCCCTGCACCACCCGCCGGTGCCGTCCGTGCTGGATCTTGCCGTGCTCGTGGAGCTCCGGGGCCAGTCGGCGCTTGCCGGTGTCCTGCGCAACTCCGATGTCCGCGCCATCCTGGGCGGCCACCTGCACTACTCGACCACCGCAACATTCGCGGGTATCCCCGTGTCCGTGGCCTCAGCCACCTGCTACACCCAGGACCTGAACGTTCCGGTGGGCGGCACCCGTGGCCGCGACGGCGGGCAGGCGTTCAACCTGGTCCACGTCTACGAACACACGATCGTGCACTCAGTGGCGCTGCTCGGCGACACCCCGGCCGTCGGCGAGCTTGTCTCTCCTGAGGAAGTCCAGCGCCGGCTCGCAGCCGCCGGGATTTCCATCCCGGAGCAGGCCAAGCTCGAGGCCCCGGCCCGGACGCCGGCGCCCCGCAGGTTCACCACCCTGAACTGATGCAATCCCTGGCTGGCGGCGTCACTCCCTGACGGAGGCGGCGCCCGCTTTGGTCACGATTCGTTACTTCTCCCAGGGCGCCTTGATGGGGTAGAACTTCTCCAGGAAATCCGTGACCAGCTCGGCCCGCTCTTCGGCCGGGACCTCGGGGAAGCTGCCATCGTTGAGGCAGAAGAAGTCCATGTTCCGCTTGGCCAGGAGCTTGGGCAGGTAGTTCAGGCCCGCCCGCGCCGTGGTGTCCACATATCTGACCTTGGCAGCCGTCTGGGTCACGGCCCGGCCCGTGAGCAGCGCGTAGTAGTGGTAGAACGAGTTGGTCACGGAGATGTTGTCAGCGGCACGGAACGTGCTCGCGGCCGTCTTGGCAAACTCGGCCGGGAATTCCTGTTCCATCTGCTCGACCACGCTGCGCCGCAGGGGGGCCGCCGTGTGCTCCAGGTGCCGGGTGGTGATGCGGCCGAAGCGGTTCCAAAGCAGCTTGCGGTTCACCCGGGCGGCGTTCTCAAAGCCGCTGCGTTCGGCGTCGTTGTCGCCCAGCCCGATCCGGGTCTCGGCCTCGATGAACTTCGTGATGCCGCCCGGGGTGAAGAACATGTCCGGCCCCACGGCGCGGCCGAAGAACATGTCGTCGTTCGAATACAGGAAGTGCTCGGACAGGCCCTCGATGTGGTGCAGCTGGCACTCCACGGCCTGTGAATTGTGCGTGGGCAGAACCGAAGTGTCGGCGAAAAACTCTTCGCTGCGGACGATCGTCACGCTGGGGTGGTCCGCCAGCCATGACGGCGTGGGGGAGTCCGTGGCGATGAAGATCCGGCGGATCCACGGCGCGAACATGTAGACCGAGCGCAGGGCGTACTTGAGCTCATCGATCTGGCGGAAGCGGGCCTCGTGGTCATCTCCCTCGCCCACCACCACGCCGGCCATGCGGGCGCGGCGGGCCGCGATGTACTCGGGGGAGCTGCCGTCAACCCATGAGAACACCAGGTCGATGTCGAAGCTGATGTCGCTGGCATGGTCCGCGAACATATTCTCGATGGTGGGCCACGTGTGGCCGTAGCGTTCCACCGTGCCGCGGACTGCGTCCTGGGCCAGCATGGTGCGGCGCGTCAGGGAGTTCTCGATCGGCAGGATCAGCTGGTCGCCCTCGAAGCTCCACAGCTCCAGCTGGACGCCGGCGGAAGCACCGAATTCAAAGCCACCCTCCGGCTCCACCCTGGGCCGGTACAGCCGGAAAATCCGGGCCTGGCGGTTCGGCGAAAGCTCGCCGTCGGCCACCAGCACGGAGGACTTCTTCTTGGCGTCCACGCTCATGGAATAGAACGGCTCGTCGCGGCAGGCCTCCACGAGGGCGTCGCGGAGTTCCTTGCGGTCTTTCCAGTCGACTGCGACGACCGGGCGGTGGTTGTTGCCGCGGACCAGCAGGTAGCTGATGCCGGCGCCGGCCATGACGGAACGCAGGAACATCAGGTCCTCGACCATGGCCTGGTACGGCGTGCGGTTCTCGTTGATCAGCGCGTAGCGGCCGCGGCGGCGGACAACATCGGAGCGGGTCCGGAATCTGGCGACGGCGGCCGCCGACGTGATCTCGGCGTGGGCATCCGCGGATGCCTGGCTGCCATAGTAAATCTCGTCTTGGATCGCTGCTTCGGTAATGTCTGATCTCCCGCTTCTTTGAGTGCGTTGGTTTCTACTTGCATGATAACGCGGGCCTCAAAATTGCCGCGGAAAACCGGCCGGCGCCGGGCGTGCATGACGACGGAATGTGACGGCGGAAAGGGCCTCAGCCGGTGACGATGGCCAGCCAGTGGTGCAGGAAGGCTCCACCGGCGTCGTCGTGGATCACATCCTCGCCGAGGCCCAGATCGGCAGCGGTGAGAACCTCGTAGGGTTTCACCGGGATGCCGTCCGCGGGCCGGACGTCCACGTGCTTCACGGCATGATCGTTGTGGTGCAACCAGTCGGCCATGGCGTAATCCGTGCGGGAATCGCCCACCGTGCGCCAGGCCTGCGGCGTGATGCCCTGTGCGGCCAGGAACTCCACTGCCCGGCTCGCGCCCAGGTCTTTGCCCAGCCGGACCGATTCGATATCGGTCGAGATGATGGTCGGATCGACGCGGAAATCGATCTGGTCATCCGAATCGGGGACGTGGTGGTCCAGCCGCACCACACCGAGCCCGTGCCGTGCCATGATGCCCATGGCGTCGGCGTCGAAGAGTTCCTGCTCGGCCCGGTAGTCAGGGTTGGCGACGGCGATGTGCTGCTCCACGGAGACCATGGCCCGCTTGGTTTCGTCGTAGAACATGTGGGCGGAGTAGTCCTCGGCGACCAGGCGGCGGACGTCGTCGCCGAAGGCCTGCGGGATGGCGAGTTCATGATCCACGTGGACCGGGCCGGGGCCCTCCGCGGTGTAGCTGAACCAGACGGCGCCCTTTTCGCAGATGGCGTGGATGACGGTGCCGGCGGGCATCCCGGCAGCAATCATCGGTTCCATGACTTGTTCGCGGATGAACGCGTCCGACCGGCCGGTGTTGAAGATGACCGGCACGCCGGCGGCGGCCAGGGCCACCAGATCCGCGATGATGCCGGGCTGCACTTCGCGGGTGACCGGGCTCGCGACCGGGCCGTCGACGTCGAGCAGCAGCGCCAGCACAGGGGCCGACGGCGACGGAACAGGGGCAGTCTCGGGTGAAGTCATACGGCTATTCTGTCAGCCGCGCGGACCGTTTGCGTGAACGGTGCAGAAGATCGGCGGCGAGCGCTGGAAGTGACAGGCGGCGAAGCATCGTGTGACAGATGGTTACTGTTTGGCCACAACCTCACGCCGCCCGCGGAACTTGATTCCTTCGGGCGTCCAAGTTCCCTAGGCTGGCATGGTGATATTCAAAGCTGTGGGCGAGGGACGCCCGTACCCCGACCATGGTTACACCACGCCCAAGGACTGGGCGGCCCTGCCGCCGCGTCCGGTCCGGCTTGATGAGCTGGTGACCACGAAGCGCACGCTGGACCTTGAAGCCCTGTTGGCCGAGGACTCCACGTTTTTCGGCGACCTCTTTCCGCACGTCGTGGAATACCGCGGCGTCCTCTACCTTGAAGACGGCCTGCACCGGGCAGTCCGCACTGCGTTGCACCAGCGCACCGCAATCCACGCGCGAGTCCTCGTGATAAATGGCTAGGAAGCCGCGAGACGTCCGAGTCCTGCATGGGCACCGCGTCATCAGTGGCTCCGAGCTGCGGGCCACGTTCGTGGTGCAGGACGACACGGCAGACAACCCCGTCCGGCTGCGGCGCAGGATCCTGCACGGCGTGGTCCTGGTGATGCTTGTCGGCCTGCTCGCGGCGGCGATCGTGGTGGCCCTCGCCATCATGAACGGCCAGATCAAGCTGCCCGCGGCGGAGCGGAGCAAGGCGGCAGTGTCGGTGTGCCCGGCGGCCACCTACGACTACACGCCGCCGGATAAGGTCAGCGTCAACGTCTACAACTCCACGAGCCGGCCGGGCCTGGCCCGGAGCGTGGCCGATCAGCTCGTCGCCCGGAAGTTCCTCGTGGGCGCGGTGGGGAACACGACGTCGAGCTACCGCGGCGTGGCGCTGGTCGTCTCCGGCGCCGCCGGCCAGTCGGCTGCCTTCAGCGTCCAGCGCAACCTGCCCGGCTCGGACTATGTCCAGGACGGCCGCACGGACCCGAGCGTGGACGTCATCATTACCGGCGACTTCAAGGAACTGGCCAAGCCGGAACTCGTGGACCAGACGCCGGGCCAGCTCAGCTGCCCCCGCGAGGACCGGCGCATCGTGGATGACACCACCCTGCCCATCCTGCCGACGGCCACGCCCGCGGCGGGCTAGGGCACGCAGTTCGGGCACACAGCTTAACTGTTGGCGCGGACCGGCCGGCCGGCGTCGTCGAACCTGGCCCCGGCGCCCAGCTGGATGAACCGCACCGTCCGGGCCAGCCGCGCCTCAGCCTCGGCGTCCTGTCCCGCACCGTCGCCCCGGGCAGCGCTCGAGGAAAGCGTGCCGTGGATGAGCTGGGCGAGCTGGGCGACGTCCGACTCGGGCAGGTAGCCCTGGGTCATGCCGTCGCGCAGGATCCCCCGCAGGAGCACGCTGAGCTCACCCACGTGGTCCGCGAGCTTGGCGAACGACGACGGCGAGAGCACCGCCGCCATGGCCGGCCCCGGCGGCAGGTGGCGCCGGCTCAGGTCCTCCACCTGGGCCCGGACGTAGACGGCCAGCCGCTCCACCGGGTTCTCCAGCGCATCGAGCGATTCGCGCAGGTCGAGCAGGAACCGTTCCGTCTCATCCAGGGCGTAGGCGATCAGGAGTTCTTCGATGTCCGCGTAGTAGTTGTAGACGGCGGTCCGGCCGATCTGGGCGTGGCGTGCGACGTCCGTCATGGTCAGGCCGGGCAGCCCGTGGGTGAACAGGAGTTCCCCGAAAGCGGTCAGGATGCGGCGCTGGGTCTCGGCACGTTGGGCGGCGTTGTTCGCGGCCGAAATCCTGGGCATACGGACACTTTAGCGCGATCTGTCACCAAAGCAGCCGAGTGGCGGACTGTGACACGGCCGGGCGCGTGACATTTAAGAGACGGCACCGCCAGGAAGGGGGTTTTAGGTTGGTGCAGCGTGCCGGTTCCTGCCTTGGTAGAGGCGACGGTAGCTTGAGGGTGTGGTGTTAAATTTCCGGGTGAAGTGGAGCCGGAAATTTGCTGTCGTTCCCAAACCAGTCCTGGAGGCAACCGCCTGTACAGTCAGATCGGTGGTTTCCAAGAGCCGGCATGCTTCGCCTATCCGTTGATCGTTTAGCCACCTCAAAGGTGTCATTCCTGCTTCGGCCGTAAATTTGCGTGTGAAGCTCCTGGGTGCCCAGCCGGCGTGGGCGGCCAGGTCGTCGACTGTGAGCGGTTCAGCCAGGTTCTGCCTTGCCCAGGCGCAGGTGTCGGCGAAGAGGGCCAAAGGCGCGGCGACCGCACGTTCCATGAACTGGACTTGGCCCCCTTCCCGGTGCGGGGCCACTACCATCCGTCGTGCAATGCTGTTGGCCGCCTCCGTTCCATAGTCCTTGCGGACCAGGTGCAGACATAGGTCTATGCCTGCCGCTACCCCGGCGCTGGTGCTGACGCTGCCTTGGTCTATGTACAGGACGTCTGCGTCGACGGCGACTCCCGGGTACAGGGTCTGAAGACGTTCGGCGTTTCTCCAGTGGGTGGTTGCCCGCTTGCCGTCCAAGAGACCTGCAGCAGCGAGGGCGAAAGCGCCTGTGCATACAGACACCATGCGGGCTCCGTTGGCCGCTGCCTGACGCAGCGCCACACAGACCTCCGCGGGTGGATCGTTCAGCGGTGCGTAGCCGGGCACCACGACCGTATCCGCGGATAGAAGGGCACCCAAACCGTCAGCGGCCAGGATGGAATATCCGGACGTCGTCGGCACCAGGCCAGGCTGGGCTGCGCAGACCCGGAAGGAGTACCGTCCCCGTTCATCCTCGTGGCCGAAAATCTGCGCTGGAATGGCAAGGTCAAAAGCGACCACATCCGGCAGTGCCAGGGCGACAACTCGGTGCATAGAATCACTGTACTCACGAAGGCACCAGGTGGGCGGAATCCTTTCCATGCAGGGCATTTTTGCCGTGCACTTCCGCTGCCGGCGAATGACAGCATTAGCGCATGACACTCTTCCCTGCGAGGCAGGAATTGACGGCAGCCCCTCCCACGGGCTCCACATCCACGGGCCAGGACCGTCCGCCCGGCGCTGATCCTTCCCAGAATGGACACCTCGGCTGGATCGTAGCCAGCTCATTGATTACCGGGGTCCTCGCTGCACTGCTGCTGGCCGTCGCCCCGTTCATTCCAGCAACCCAGAGCAGCGTGACCGGGGCCATCCTGTTGGGGCTTTCGCTGGGATGGGCAATGGTGGCTGTGTTGTCGGTGAGGTTCACGGAGCAACCACAGAAGTGGGCGGTGGCTCCAGCGCTTTTCATCGGGCTGGGCGGTTTCTTTTTGCTGGCGTTCGGCTCCCCAGCGCAGGAAGTGCTCGCCTGGGTATGGCCCCCCGCTTTGATGGTGTTAGCGCTCTGGACAGGCTCTCAAGCCAATCGGCAGCTTCGTAGCCGGAGCGGGCGCGTGCTGCTGTACCCAGTGATCGCGATGCTGGTTCTGGCTTCACTGGGTAGCGGCTACGAAACCGTGCGCGAAGCGGCGGATGCGGGGGCCTCTCCAGTGCAGGGCCAGTTGATCGACGTCGGCGGACACCGCCTGTACCTCAACTGCACCGGCTCGGGCAGCCCTACCGTCGTGCTCGAACCGGGCGCAGGCCAAGTGTCGTCTGACCTCGCATTGATCGCACCGGCCGTTGCCCGTGACACCCGGGTGTGCGTCTACGACAGGGCAGGACGTGGGTGGAGCGATTCAGCGAGGACCGCGCAGGAGGGCGCGCAGATCGCGACCGATCTCCACACGTTGCTGCAGCGCGGGAACGAGTCGGGACCGTATGTGCTGGCGGGGCATTCATTCGGGGGCCTCTACGCACTCACTTTCGCTGCCAGCTTTCCCGAGGACGTAGCCGGATTGGTCCTGGTGGACTCAACCGCACCAGCATGGGACTCGGAATCAGCACACCCTTCTCGCTCGGAGTCCGACGACACGATGAACCGTGCCTCCGCACTGGTCTCGAGCGCAGCTCGACTTGGCCTCGGCCGGTTGCTCGGCATGACACCCAACCACCTACGCAGCACGATCGACGAGTACATTCATGCGGGCTCCTCGGTGCAGCAAGCTGCCGCGTTGAGGAACTTCACCAATAGGCCGCTGGTAGTTCTGACGGCAGGCAGTGGGAGCGCGCCCGGCTGGGCGGCTTCGCAGGAAGCCCTTGCCTCTCTCTCGACCAACAGCCTGCACCGCGTCATCAACGGCGCCACCCATGCGTCTTTGATTAGCGAGCAGGAGGATGCGGCCGCGACCACCCGCGGGATCCTCGACGTCGTCTCTGCCGTGCGGACTGCAAGCCCGCTGATCCCGTAGGACAAAAGGAAGCCCGTGACACCCTCGTCGAGGGAAAGCGGCACCTGATCGGCCGAGGTCGGCGGTACAAAATAGCCCCGGTAAAACTCCGGCTGGCCATTGCTTCTATCCCACTGATACTGAACAGCCTCGCTACTCTCGCTGACCCTGCCACCGCCACTCATCCCCATGGGGAACCCCAGCGCCTGTTTCACTCTCACCGACGTGCCCGAAGGACGTCGGTGTTCTTCGGTTCTTTTTCACCCGCATTGGGTGAGGACTGCCCCCACTGAAAGCGTTAGCTTGGAGAGCATGTGATTGACCAGCCCAAATCGCTTGCGCGACCCACTATAGGCTCCCGCCGTCTAGCGCACGGCCAGCGGAAGGAGACGGGATGCTCAACTGTTACCACGGGCGCACCGAACCCGTTCTCTCGGTCCTCTCGGCGCCTCCGTTTGCTGGGGGCCGTCCTTCTGGCGGACGCTGGCTAAGTCCGTGCCGGATTGGGAAGCCTTCGGTGACGTGGCGCCGGAGGGCAGCCTGATGTTCTGCCCGGTGATCATCGGTGGCTCGCGGTGTGGCCGGCTGGGCAAGTCGACCCGATCTAGAAGAAGGACATTCGGAGTGACCCGAATCGTCATAGGCGCGCCGCGATGCCGGGATTGAGAGAGCCTGCCGCGCCGCCACCCAGTATCGATCCGGCCAGTTTCGATCCGGCCGCCGTGATTCGTTCCAGGTCGTACATCGCTGCGCTCGTGCTGGCGGCGGTCTTGGGCGTTCCCATCTCGGCCATTGCTTACGGCTTTCTCGCTTTGGTCGCGACGATCCAGCGGTACGTCTTCGACGGGCTGCCGAATCAAGTCCTAGGGGGTCCTGCTCCCGCGTGGTGGCCGGTTCCGTGGTTGGTGCTGTGTGGGTTGTTGACGGCGTTGACCATCCGGTATCTGCCGGGAACCGGGGGCCACTCGCCTGCTTTCGGGTTCAAGACGGGCGGCGGTCCGCCGAACGGGCGGGAGCTCGTGGGCATCGTTCTCGCGGCGCTGACCACGCTCAGCCTGGGTGCGGTGCTCGGGCCCGAGGGGCCGCTGATCGCGATCGGTGGCGGCCTCGGGGCGTTGGCGGTGCACCTAGTGAAGAAGGACGCTCCGCCGATGGCCCTGACGATCATGGCGTCGGCAGGCAGCTTCGCCGCGATCAGTACCTTGCTCGGGTCTCCCGTGCTCGGTGCGTTCCTGATCATGGAGGCCGCCGGGATCGGGGGAATGACGCTGAGTCTGATGGCCCTGCCCGGGCTGCTCGCTTCTGGCGTCGGGGCGCTGGTGTTTGTCGGCTTGGACGGCTGGACCGGGTTGGGCAGCTTCTCGCTGGCGCTGCCTGTGGTGCCGCCTGCGGAGCCGCCGACGCTGGCGACGTTGGGCTGGGCGGTGGTCATGGGCGCGGTCGGCGCACTGTTGGGATGGTTGATCCGCTGGGTCGGGCTGTCGCTTCGTCCTGTTGTGCATCTGAACCGGGTGTTAGTGACCGCTGCGCTCGGCTTGCTGATTGGTCTTACCGCGATGGCGTACCAGTTGATCTCTGGGAGAAGCTTCACGCAGGTGTTGTTCTCGGGGCAGGACGCACTTCCGGAACTGGTCGAACACGCCGCGGACTACTCGCTTGGTGTGCTGGTCCTGCTGATCGCTTGTAAGACCTTGGCCTACGGGCTCTCGCTGAGCGCATTCCGTGGTGGTCCCGTGTTCCCGTCGATGTTCATCGGTGCGGCGCTCGGTATTGCTGCGAGTGGGTTGCCCGGAATGAATCTCGCGGCAGCGATCGGCATGGGCATAGGAGCCATGTGCGCAGCCATGCTGCGGCTGCCGTTGACATCGACGCTGCTGGCCACGCTGCTGCTGGGAGTGGACGGTGTGGCCGTAACACCCCAGGTGGTGGTGGCTGTGGCGGTGTCCTTCGTGATCACCAACGTGCTCCCGGCACCGGGTCCGGGCTCGGGCCAGGGCCCGACGGCGTCCGTGGCGCCTGACGATGCCGGCAGCGTTCAACATCGGGCCCACACGAAGGCCGACCACGCAACTGAGATCTCCAGCGCGGACCGTTCGACCGTGCGGGGCCGGTGGATCGCCTGGTTGTTCATCATTGGCTCGAGTCTGTTCGCCTTGGGGGCGCTGCCGTTGTACGCCGAGGCCGTGGGACTGCGCTGGTGTGCGGCCACATTCTTCGTCGGTTCGCTGTTCTTCACCTGCGCGGCGTTCCTGCAGTACCGCGAAGCCGTTGACGCGCTCCCGGCCGCGCGTGCCACGCGGCGCCAGTCGTTTTGGGTATGGGCGCCGCGGAATCTCGGCTGGCTCGCTGGCGCGGTTCAACTTGCCGGCACGCTGTGGTTCAACTGGAGTACGGGAAATGCACTGCGGGACAATCTCAGTGCGGCGCTGACCGAGCAGCGGGTGTGGCGACCCGATGCGCTGGGTTCAGTCGCCTTCCTCGTTTCAAGCGGGGTTGCGTTGCGGGACGCCGGTCGTGGCGCCATCGCCGGCCTGCCCAGGCCGCGGACATGGAAGATCGGCGTGATCAACGTGGCCGGCTCTGTTGCCTTCGGCATCTCGGCTGTCGCGGCCTTTGTCATACCGTCGAGCGGCGAAGTGTGGAACGCCGAGCTGTCCAATCTCGGCACACTCGTGGGCGGCCTGTGCTTCCTCACCGGAGCGATTCTGATGCTGAGTCCAGAATCCACCGACGCCTCGGTTCCTGCGCACCGGGGAGCTCATCCGTAACCCCTTTTCAACAGTCTCTGAAGGAGAAGTGATGTCAGCAAATTTCCAGCCGGCCGATGCCGACGTGGCGCTGTTCGGCAACCGATTCGTCACCCAGGAGGTTCCGAGCCGGGAGTTCCCGGAGACCGGCATTCCTGCTGAGGACGCTTTGCGCCTGGTCTCGGAGGACCTGGCGCTGGAGGGTGATCCGGCCCGGAACCTGGCGACCTTCGTGACGACATGGATGGAGCCGCAGGCCCAGCAGATCATCGCCGCGAACCTGCACCGCAATTTCATCGACCACGCCGAATATCCCCGCACGGCCGAGATCGAGCAGCGCTGCATTCGGATGCTCGCCGACCTCTTCCACGCGCCCGGCGAGACGACGGGAGCCCGAACCCAAGGATCGTCCGAGGCGATCATGCTCGGCGGCCTGTCCCTGAAGTGGAACTGGCGCAAGCGTCGCGAGGCCGCCGGCGCGTCGACGTCGAGCCCGAACCTGGTGTTCGGCGGCGACGTGCATGTCGTGTGGGAGAAGTTCTGCCGCTACTTCGACGTCGAGCCGCGGATCGTGCCGTTGCAGCCGGGGAAGTACACGATCGGCCCGGAGGACGTGCAGGCCCATGTCGATGAGAACACCATCGGTGTCGCTGCCGTGCTGGGTACGACGTTCACTGGGCACAAGGACGACATCGCCGGCATCAACGATCTGCTGCTACGGATCAAGCGTGAGCGTGGCCTTGATGTGCCGTTGCACGTGGACGGGGCCAGTGGGGGGTTCGTCTGGCCCTTCCTCTACCCGGACTCCGAGTGGGACTTCCGGCTCGAGCAGGTCCACTCGATCAATGTCTCCGGGCATAAGTTCGGACTGGTCTATCCCGGCATCGGCTGGCTGATCTTCCGGGAGAAGGCCGACCTGGCCAAGGACCTTGTTTTCGAGGAGAACTACCTCGGCAAGACCGACTCGACCTTCACCCTGAACTTCTCCACGGGCTCGTCGATGGTTCTCGCCCAGTACTACAACTTCGTGCGCTATGGCCGCGCCGGTTACACCTACATCATGCAGAACATGCAGACCAACGCCCGCGTCCTCGCCGAGAAGTTGGAGGCCATGGGCCGGTTCGAGATCATCGGCCCCGACGAGGAGCAACTTCCCCTGGTCGCGTTCCGGCTCGCCGCCGACCCCGGGTACGACGAGTTCGACATTGCCTGGCAGCTCTCGGCCGAACGCGGCTGGATGGTGCCGGCCTACACCCTGCCGCCGAACGCCCAGGACGTGACGATCATGCGTGCCCTGGTCAAGGAAACGATGAGCCGCGAGCACGTCGACACGCTCGCCCGAGACATCGAAGAGGCGTGCTCCACGCTGGCGAAGAAGGGCGGCGCGCACGAATCGGAACGGAAGAAGATCGTCACCGGACCCGGCCATTGACCCAGTGCAACGGTGACGCACCGGTCCCGACACTTCCGGCCGGGCCGGCGCGGGAACACCACTCAGGATTCGACGTCGGCCGCGGCGATTGCCTTGTCCGTGAGGATGGGCATCATCCCCAGTAGCGCGAGGGTCAGCACTCCCATGATGCCGAACATGACCTGCAGGCCCAGCCATTGGGCCAGCAGTCCGCCCGCTGCTGCACCGAGCGGCATGGTTCCCCAAGCCAGCAGGCGGTAGACGCTGTTGACTCTGCCCAGCAAGGGGTTGGGCGTAATGCGCTGGCGCAGGGATACGGTAATGACGTTCCAAAGCACGATCAGCATGCCGCCCACAAAGAGGATGGGGCCAAGAACGTAAGGGCTGTCGGTCATGGCGGGCGCACCCACCAGCAGCGCGCCCCCGAAGATCGTGAGCGTCAGGGACCTGGACCTACCCAGCTTGGACTCCACCGGTTCGGCGATGAACGAGCCAACGAAGGCGCCCAAAGCGGAGGTCGTCAAAAGTAGGCCGAACCCCACCTCGGACAGTTCCATTTCTGAAGCCGGGCCCACGGCAAACAGCACCAAGACCGCGAATGCCGCGTTGGATGCGAAGTTGAACACCCCGGTCATCACCGCGAGCGTGCGAAGGATCTTCTGGTTCCAGAGGAACCGCAAACCCTCAGCAACGTCGAATCGCAGTGTCGTCTTCACCTCCCGCTCTGTGCGAAAAGCTCCCGGGACCAGGAACAGGACACCGGCGGCCGCAAGCCACAGTGCCGCCGGCGCGGCAAAGCCCGCAACGACGCCGATGGCCACCAGCAGCCCGCCCAGCGGTGGACCAACGAACTGGTTGGCGGTGAGCTCGACGGCGTAGAGCCGGCCGTTGGCGCGCGAAAGCTGATCCCTGTGCACCACCTGGGGCAGGATCGACTGCGCGGAGGTGTCGTAGAGCGTTTCAGCCACACCCACCATCAATGCGACGATGTACAGAGCCCAAATGGAGCCCAAATCCAGCAGGACGACGGCGACCAGCAAGGCGGGCAGCATCGCGCGGCTGAGGTTGGCCCACAACATCAGCTTGCGCCTATCCAGCCGGTCGGCCAGCGCTCCGGCAGTGAGGGCGAAGAGAAGCCAGGGAAGCGTGGCTGCGACGGTCAGCCCGGCAATCAGCGTGGGTGACTGAGTGAACTGAATGGCCAGCAGCGGCAGCGCGATCTTGAAGACGCCGTCTGCGAGGTTGGACAGCCCGGATGAGGTCCACAGCTTCCAGTAGGACGCACCCAGCGGCGCATCACTCCGTGCCTGCACCTGCGCAGAGTGACTAGTCATAGGTGAACCATTCCCTATTGATTGAGAAAATTCAAGGTGGTTGAAATTAGTACATCAGATCGTAGGATGGGTACATGACGGACGCAGAGCCGACGAGCGCGAACGAGAAGAAACCCGCCGCCAGCGCCCGCGAAATTAAGGCCCTGGCCCATCCGCTGCGCCTGAGGATCCTGCGCCTGTGCGGGCTCCACGAACTGACCAACAAGCAACTCGCCGATCGGCTGGGTCAGGATCCGGGGACGATGCTTTATCACGTGCGGCAATTGCTCTCAACCGGATTCCTTGAACCCGCCGAGGTCCGCACGGGGGTCAGCGGTGCGCTTGAGAAGCCGTATCGTTCCACGGGACGGTCCTGGAACCTGGACACCGCACTGCGTGAAGCTGGTCCGGACGGTCCAATGGCACCGATCGAGGCGTTTCGGGAAGAGCTGACGGAAGCCGGGCCGGATGCGCTCACCAGCCTCTCACGCTTCGTTCTGCACCTCTCCGAGAAAGACGCCGAGGACCTCATCAGGCGCATCTACGCTGTGCTGAGCGAATACACCGACAGCGATCGGCAGCGATCGGACCAGCCCGCATACGGCGGCATCTTTGTCCTTCACCGGTCGTCAGACTAGGCCGTCGGCCCCGCCTGGAACGACTTGCGAAGACCCCTCCGCGAAGAGTGCCTGCTCCCCGCCTTATTCGTAGATGGTGGGGATGGCCGGTTCGCCCGGTTGCAGCCTGTCCACCACCCGGGGCAGCTCTGCCATGGAGGCCGTGTGCCGCTCCCGGGCCCGCCCCACGGCGTCCGGCCCGGTCCAGCCGGGCAGGATTTCGCCATCCTTCATGAACTGCTGCAGCAGCGGGCGACCGTTCGGGACGGCGGCCGGCGGGTGGCCCACGCCGAGGACCTCGTGGGTGGCGGTGCCGCTGTCGTTGAGGCGTCGCACGGCGAACTTGCGGCCGCCCATGTTGATCTTGTCCTTCGAGGTCTTCGCCACGGCAGTCAGCTCACCGGAGTCCCCGGCCCGGCTCACCAGCTTGTAGACCATGCCGGCCGTGGGCGCACCGGAACCGGTMACGAGCGCAGTGCCGATGCCGTAGGAATCGGCCGGGGCGGACCGGAGAGCGGCGACGGAGAATTCGTCCAGGTCTGAGGTGACCACGATCCTGGTGTGCACATTGCCGAGGCTGTCCAGGAGTTCGCGGACCCACCGGGCCTGGGCCACGAGGTCCCCGGAGTCCAGCCGGATAGCCCCGAGGCTGTCTCCGGCGAGGCCGACGGCGGTGCGGACCGCCGCCTCGACGTCGTACGTGTCCACGAGCAGCGTGGTCCCGGGCCCCAGCGAGGCCAGCTGGGCCGCGAAGGCGTCGCGCTCGGAGTCGTGGAGCAGGGTGAAGGAGTGGGCGGCGGTGCCGACGGTCCGGAGGCCGTAGCGCCGCCCGGCAGCCAGGTTGGAGGTGCCGGAAAAGCCGGCGATCACGGCCGCGCGGGCCGCTGCGGCGGCAGCTTCCTCGTGGGTGCGGCGTGAGCCCATCTCAATGCAGGGCCTGCCGCCGGCTGCACTGATCATCCGGGACGCGGCCGACGCGATGGCGCTGTCATGGTTCAGCACTGACAGGACGTAGGTCTCCAGGACGCAGGCCTCGGCGAACGTCGATTCGATGATCAGGACGGGGGAGTGCGGGAAATACGCTTCGCCTTCCGGGTAGCCCCAGATGTCGCCGGAGAACCGGAAGGCGGCCAGCTGGTCCAGCGTATCCTCTTGGACCACACCGGTGCCTGCCAGGAAATCGAGGTCGTCCGCCTCGAAGCGGAAGTCCGCGATCCCCTCAAGGAGCCGGCCGGTGCCGGCCACGATGCCGTACCGGCGCCCGGCCGGCAGCCCCCGGGCAAAGGCCTGGAAGACGGACCGGCGGTGGGCCGCGCCGGAGTGCAGAGCCGCCTGGAACATGGTCAGCTCATAGTGGTCCGTAAACAAGGAGGTCCGGCGTCCGCCCGGGCCGGCCGAAGTGTCCATGCTCCACTCTAGGCCGGGGATCCGCGCTAGGCCGGACCGGCTGGGAAAAGGCGGCCGAACCTCAGGCGACCTGCCGGGGCGGACTCAGACGGCGCAGCCGTCGGGGCCGCAGGCGCCGGAATCCGTGGCACTGTCCGCGGCGGCTCCCGCGCCGCTGGCGCCCCCGGCGGTTGCGCCCGCGGCGGCTTCCGACCCGGCGGCGCCCACCATGACCAGCGGGTGGCTGTCCTGCCACGCCTGCTCGAGGGCCGCGCTGAAGGTTTCCGCAGGCTGGGCGCCCGAGAGCCCGAATTTCCGGTCAATCACGAAGAACGGGACGCCGCTGATGCCCAGGGCCCGGGCCTCGGCGATGTCGTTGCGGACGGCGTCGGAGTAGGCGTCCGTGCTGAACAGTTCCGCCAGTTCGCCGGCGTCGAGCCCGAGGTCCAGGCCCAGTGCGGTCAGGTACTCCTGGCTGCCGATGTCCCTGCCGTGTTCGAAGTGGTCGCTGAGCAGGCGTTCCTTCGCGGCATCCTGCTTTCCGTGGCCGGCGGCGAGGTGGATCAGCCGGTGGGCGGTGAAGCTGTTGGCCACCACGACGGCGTCGAACCGGTAGTTCAGCCCCTCACCCTTGGCCTGGGCCGCGACGTGCTCGAACATCTGCGATACCTGTGCCGGCGCCATGCCCTTGCGCGTGCTCAGGTAGTCCAGTTCGGTGCCGTCGTAGTGCTCCGGGAGCGTTGGGTCCAGCTGGTAACTGCGCCACTGCACCTCCACGGAATCGCGGTGCGGGAAGGCCGCGAGGGCGGTTTCGAAACGGCGTTTGCCGATGTAGCACCAGGGGCAGGCGACGTCTGACCAGATCTCAATCTTCATGCCGGCAACAACCCCGCCGGCGCCGGGTCCATTCCCCGGCGGCATGTCGGCTTCGTCACGGCCCGCCGGCTGACGGGCTGGCAGCCACAGACCCGTGCTCACAGGCCCCGCGCTCACGGCGCGACCGGGCGCTCCATCACGAAGTCGTGCTCCACGGTGTCGCCGAGCTGGAAGGACTTGGTGCCGACCTTGCGGAAGCCGGACTTCTCGTAGAACCGGATGGCCCGGGCGTTCTGGCTGTTCACGCCGAGCCAGAGCCCTCGGGCGCCGGCCGCCGCGGCCGCGCCGACGCTGGCGTGCATCAGTTCGGCCGAGGCGCCGAGCCCGTGGTGGTCCGGGTGGACGTAGCACTTGCTCAGCTCGGTGCACGGCAGTTCGCTCAGGACAGCGGCCACCTCCGGGTCCCGGGTGGGGCGGGCCACCAGCAGGCTGTAGCCGCGGAGCTCGCCGTCGGCGTCGATCACCAGCACCGTTACCTCTGGATCCGCCAGATAGGCCCGGAAATTGGGCTCGCTCAGGGTATTGGCCAGATGTGCCGCGATGTCTTCTGGCCGGGATTGCGGCGGGCACGCGAGCGGGAAGGTGACGGCCGCCAGTGCTGCCAGCCTCCCGGCGTCGTCCGCGGTTGCCTTTCGGAGTACGTGGGTCATGGGGGATCTCCCGGCTAGTGCTGGATTTTTCTCTCCGACCAACGCCGTCAAACGGCGCCTCCGGCGGCGTTGGCTGTCCCTAAAAGACTCTAGCGGGCGTCGGTCTCCATGCCCGCAGCGCACTCACAGGCTGCGCAGGAAAGCGAGGCCACTTTCCGCCAACTGGTCCTGGCTGGGGGCCAGCGGCCGCCAGATCGATGCCGCGACCGCAATGGCGGCATTGTCGACGGTGAAACTTTCAATGTTGAGTGGTCCCGTGTAGCCCACCTCATTCAGGACGTGCAGGAAGCTTTTCCAATCAGTCTGGTCCCCGCCGGGGGCACCGCGGTCGTTGCCGCAGACCTGCACGTGCACCAGATGTTCTCCGGCGGCCCGGATCGCCGCGGCCACCGAACGCTCCTCTATGTGCAGGTGGTAACTGTCCAGCGCGAGGCCGACGCCGTTCCCGAGCAGTGGCCCCAGCGCCTCAAGCGCCTGGTCCACCGTGTTAATCAGCGAAGTTTCATACCTGTTTAGCGGCTCGATGCCCAGCACCACGCCCGCCTCCTGGGCCCGGGCCGCGACCGGCTGGAGGTTTCGGCGCAGCTCCGCGTAGGCGTCGCGTCGCTGCTCCCGCGACATCCGCCAGACTCGACCCGTTTGGGCATAGAAAGGTCCGCAGACCGTGGGCGAGCCGATGCTGCTGGCCATGGTGATGCAGGCTGACAGGTAGGCCTGGGTCCTTTCCACGGAAGCCTGATCCGCGGCTACGAGGTCCCGCCCCGGTGCCATGGCCCCCACCACGAACGGTTTGAGCCCGTTTCCCGCGAGGGATTCCCGTACCGCTGCGGGCGTGAAGTCGCCCTCGTTTTCCAGCGGAAGTTCGACGGCGTCAAACCCTATGGCGGCGATTTTTGCGAGGAGTCCGGGGAGGTTGGAGTCGGTCAAGGGGGATTCCCAGACCCAGGTGCTGATTCCGGTCAGACGCTCCAAGCTGTCTCCTTCCGTCTGTTTGTCCTGCCGACTGTTCCAGACGCGGCGGTCCCGCGGGGAGGGGTATCCCGCGCGACCGCCGGGCCGCGTCAGGGAATCTGCCGTTGCTGCCAGACCTCCGGGTAGCCGGCCAGGTCCTCACCGCCGAACTTGGCGTAGTGCCCGCTGGGCATGCCCTGGTTACGCTGCAGCCATTGGTCCAGTTCGTCCGCGAGGATGGGCTTCTGCGGCAGAACCCATTCGGTCGGAATCGGCTCGCCCTTAAAGATCTTTTCCAATGCCAGCAGCGGGGTTCGCCATTGGAAGTTCGAATAGACCGGGGCCATGGCGTCGATTCCGGTTTGCTTCCACTTGGTCAGGAAGCTCATCTCATCCTCGCCGGTCATCACGGGCAGCTTCTTGCCTGCATCCTCGAAGGCCTCGAGGGCCGCCACCGCACCGTCTCCGGCGTCCATCCAAACGCCCTTGACGTCGCCCGTGGCCAGTTCATCGGAGATGATCTTCTTGATCTCGGTGGGGTCGGCGTTGGTGAAGTAGTCCTTGGCCTGGATTCCCTTTTCCTCGAAGATCTTCTTGGCCGCCGCCCAGCGGTGCTCCAGGACATCCACACCCGGGAGGATGCGAAGGGCAACAACCTTGTCCCCGGACTGAAGCTTGTCACTCAGGAAAGTGGCGGTGTCGATGCCCCAGGCGAATCCGCCGATCGGATGGATGAACGTGGTGGCGCAGTCCGTCTCCACACCGCGGTCAAACACCACCACGGGCTTGCCCGTCTGGCAGGCACGTTCGACGGCCTGCGTGAGGGCGGCCGTGGAATTGGGTGAAATGACGAACGCATCGCACTTGCCCTCGGCGATGAAATAGTCGATGTCCGCAATTTGGGTGTTGTCATTGTCCTTGGCATCCCGTGTTTCCATTTCGGAAATGACCCCGGAGCCCTGGAGTGCCTTGAGTTGCTGATTCATGGTGATCCACCCGGTTTGCCGCCACGGGTTGGAGATGGAGGCGTTGGCGAAGCAGACCTTGTGCGCTCCCGGGGCCTTGAACTTGGACGTGTCCGTCATCGGGCCCGCGATGTACTGCAGGTAGGGCTTCTCCGGGCTCCCTTCAAAGGTTGCCGAGCGCTGCTGG
This sequence comes from Arthrobacter sp. P1_B3, assembly GCF_056406615.1. Taxonomy (NCBI): domain Bacteria; kingdom Bacillati; phylum Actinomycetota; class Actinomycetes; order Micrococcales; family Micrococcaceae; genus Arthrobacter; species Arthrobacter sp. P1_B3. The sequence continues at coordinate 23,588 of NZ_JBFTZV010000010.1, forward strand.
TTCTGTGTGTCGTACAGCGCCTGGTCAAACCAGTCTTTGCTTGCCGGGCTGGATGCCGCCGCAGAGCCGGTGCTGGTCCCTGATGTTTGGGTGACGGATGGGTCGGTGGTGGTACAGGCGGTCAGGGCCACCAGCGGCAGTGTTGCGGCAAGGGCGATCGCGCGGACAGGATTATTGCGCATCAGACTCTTTCTCCTCCTTGTTCGATGCCCTCGGCGGGCGTGGGTGCTGCGGCCAACTTGTGCTGTTCGTCATGGGCAGCGGAACTGGCTCCCTTGCGCTTGCGCTGCCACGACCTGGATGCCGCGGCCACAGCGATGATGATGATTGCTCCTTGGACCGTGTCCCGCCACGTCGCCTGGACGCCCATGAAGTTTAGGAGGGTGAACAACGACTCCAGGGCGAACGCCCCGGCCGCGGCGGACAGGACCCAGCCGCGTCCGCCGCCCAGCACAACGCCCCCGAGAACGACGGCGGTGATCGCCGTGAACTCGTACCCGCGCCCCACCGACGGGTGCACGCCGGCGTAACCCACGAGCAGGATGCCGGCCACGGTGGCCGACAGCGACGACATCATGAAGGCGCGCGTCCGCACCCACCAGACGGGGGAGCCGGTAAGTGCCGCCGCCGCAGGATTGTCGCCGATCGCGATAAGCATGCGGCCGTAGGGGCGGCGCATCAGGACGAACGCCGCTACCGCCACCGCCGTCAGGATAATGACCGGGTAGGGAATGATGTCCAGGACCGGAACGTCCTGGATGCCGCCGCGCCCGATCTGCCGGAAGCTGTCCGCAGGGTTCCCCTGGGCCGCGCCGCCGGTCCAGTAGAGGACCAGCCCGAGCAGCGCCAGCATCATGCCCAGCGTGACAATGAAACTCGGGACTTGCAGGAGCGTGGTGATCAGTCCGTTCACCAGCCCGATGAATGCTCCCAGCACAAACATCAGGACCAGCACGGGGATCACCTTGGAATCGTCCTGCCGTATCAGGTTGCCGGCAACGATGACCTGCATCGTCACGACCGATCCCATCGACAGGTCGAATTCCCCGCCGACAATGACGAAGTACTGGCCGATGGCGGCGATGGCAATGGGGGCAGTCCTGCCGATGAACCGGATGAAGGAGCCCGGCTCCCCGAAGGACGGATTCAAGACGATGATTGCCACCAGGAGGCCGATCAGCAGGATGAAGACGGCGCCGCCGGGGGTGCGGACGGCGCGCAGGAGCCGCTCGGAACGGCTAGCTCGGTTGCGCTTGAGAACTGCGCTGCGCTCGGAGTTCAGTGCTGTGCTCATGGCCCCTCCGCGGGCACAGGCTGGGCAGCGGGCGTTTCCGCGGAACCTTTCGAGTCGAACCGTTCGGGCCTGCTGACGATCCGGCGCCGGGCATAGACGGCGACGGCGACGACGATGACTACGCCTCTGACCACGTCCTTCAGGAACGGGTTGACCTGCATGACGGACATGATGTTGTCCAGCATGGCAAAGATCAGCACGCCGCCGAGGGTGCCGGTGATAGTCCCTTTGCCGCCGGAGAGCAACGTGCCGCCGAGCACAACTGCTGCGATGGAGAGCAGATCGTAGCCGCCCTGGGAACCCACAGTGGGACTACCCACGCCCAGCCTGCTGGCAAGGAGCAGCCCTGCCATCCCCGCCAGTACTGAACAGATGACGTGCGCCGTAATGACCGGCACGTCAACGCGGATTCCGGACGTACGGGCGACGGCAATGTCGCCGCCGACAGCGTACAGGTGGTGCCCGACGCGGGTACGGTGCAGGAGCAGCCCGGCCAGGCCCGCGCAGGCCAGCATGATGATCGTGGAGATCGGAACCGGGCCGATCCCCGTGGCGCCGACCAAGCGGAACGCTAGCGGTGTCTCGCCGAAGCTGCCCTTAAAATTGGTGGCGAGGTAGCCGCTGATGATCAAGCCAACGCCGAGCGTGGCGATGAATCCGTGCACATTCAGGCGGGCGACGATCAGCCCGTTCGCGAGTCCAATGACTGCTGCCGTCCCCAGCGTCAGCAGGACTCCGGACAGGACGTTGTTTGAGTTGTTGGCCATCACCCCGGCGGCGATGAGGCTGGCCAGACTGGTGACGTAGGGAACTGACAGATCCAGGCTGCCTGCCAGGATGACCAGTGTCTGGCCGATGGCGATGAAGCCCAGAACGCTGGTTCCGGTCAGGATGCTCGAGATATTTCCTGGGCTGAAGAAACTCCGCCCGATGGAGTTCACCAACAACACACCCAGGATGAGTGTCACCAGCGCCACCAGGTAGACGATCTGCGTGGAGGACAGCCTCTGGAAGAAGCCCGCTCGCTGTTTCATGCCTCTCCTTCGGGTGCTGTCCTGGCGCCGGTGCCCAGCTGGAGGATGGCTTCCTCTGACGTTCCGGCAGGCAGTTCGCCGACGAGCCGGCCATCACGCATGACAAGGATCCGGTCCGACATGCCGATAACTTCTGGGAGCTCGCTGGACACCATCAAGATGGCCTTGCCCTCCGCCGCGAGCTGGCGCATCAGCCGGTAAACCGCCACCTTGGCCCCCACGTCAATGCCGCGGGTGGGTTCATCCAGCAGGACAAGCCGGGGGCGGATAGCCAGCCACTTGGCGAGGACCACCTTTTGCTGGTTGCCGCCCGACAGGTACTGCACCTCCTGGTCCAGGTCACGGGCGATAACCTCGAGGGAGGAGAATACGCCCGGGATTTCTGTCCTGACGGTCCCTGTGCGGCGTGGAAAAACTGACCTGATCACACTAAGTGCGTTGTCCAGGATGGACTGGTTCAGGCTCAGGCCTTCAGCCTTGCGGTCCTCTGTGATCAGGGCCATCCGCGCCCGCACGCCTTGGCGCGGCGACTTGGGCAACAGCTCCCCGCCGGGCATTTTCATTGTTCCGCGGGTGAAGGGTGCTGCGCCAAAGATGCCATGAAGCAGTTCCGTGCGGCCGGACCCTTGAAGCCCGGCCAAGCCGACAATCTCGCCGGGGCGAATGCTGAGGCTTATCCCGTCCAGCTGGCCGTTTCCGGCGCCTTGCAACTCGAGGATCGGCTTCTCCCCCGGACCGTCGGGGTCCCCGTCCTCCCGGGGTAGCTTGTCCGGGAAGAACGCCGAAATGGGCCGGCCCACCATCAGCCGGACCAGCTGGGCGTCGTCAAGTTCCGAGGCGGGTAGGGTGCTGACCACCTTGCCGTCCTTCAGGACGGTGATGACGTCGCAGAGGTCGAACACTTCGCGGAGGCGGTGGGAGACATAGAGGATGGCCGTCCCACGTTCACGAAGGCGTGCCACGATCTCGTAGAGGAGTTCAACTTCGGCGCCGGCCAGGGCCGCAGTCGGCTCGTCCATGGAGATGATCCGCGCGTCGTAGCTGACTGCCTTCGCGATCTCCACTATCTGCTGCTCAGCCACAGTCAGGCTCCGCACCTGCATGGTGGGCCGGATGGCGGTGATCCCCAGGGAATCAAGCAACTCCGCCGTTTTCGAATTCATCAGGGCCTTGTTCACGAGCAGTCCGCGGCGCGGCTCCCGGCCAAGATAGATGTTCTCGGCCACCGTCCGGTCCGGCAGGAGGTTGAACTCCTGGAACACCGACGACAGCCCGGCTTCGTGCGCCTTCGTGGGGTGGCTAAAGTTGACTTCCTCGCCGTCCAGGAGGACGGTTCCGGCGTCGGGCTGGTACACACCGGCCAGCACCTTCATCAGGGTGGACTTTCCGGCGCCGTTTTCCCCCATGAGCCCGTGCACCTCTCCCCGGTGAAGGCTGAGATGGGCGTCTTCCAGTACGGGTATGCCGAAAAAACTCTTGGTCAGTCCGCGGACTTCCAGGATTGGCGGTGGTGCCGGGGAACCGGAGTGGAGCGCCTCGGAAGCATTCACGGCATCAGTTTCGTTGTGGTTCTCCATCGATGCGCCCTCCACGAGCTAACTGTTACAGCAGCGGTTCTGATCCGTCAAGGAATAAACGAGCGTTCACTATTGCCGCTTTTCGGCTGGTCCCTTACTGCTTGAAGGCGGCGTCGAAGGAGGTGTTCGAGGGCGGGAAATCGTACTTCTTGAGCGCGGCGAGGGCTTCGGGGGCGCCGTGGAGCCGGTCCATGCCGGCGTCCTCCCATTCGACCGAGATGGGGCCGTCGTAGCCGATCGCGGCCAAGGCGCGGAAGGACGATTCCCAGGGCACGTCCCCGCGGCCAGCGGAGACGAAGTCCCAGCCGCGGCGCGGGTCGCCCCAGGGCAGGTGTGAGCCCATCACGGTGTTCCGGCCGGTGGGCCGCAGCTTGGTGTCCTTGCAGTCCACGTGGTAGATCCGGTCCTTGAAGTCCCAGATGAAGGAGACCGGGTCGATGCCCTGCCACATGAAATGGGACGGGTCCCAGTTCAGCCCGAAAGCTTTGCGGTGGCCGATCGCCTCGAGGGTCCGGACGGTGGTCCAGTAGTCGTAGGCGATCTCGGAGGGGTGGACCTCGTGCGCGAAGCGGACGCCGCACTCGTCGAAGACGTCCAAAATCGGGTTCCAGCGGTCCGCGAAGTCCTGGTAGCCGGCCTCGATCACCTTCTCCGGCACGGGCGGGAACATCGCGACGTACTGCCAGATGGAGGAGCCGGTGAAGCCGACCACGGTGTCCACGCCCAGGGCCTTGGCGAGCCGGGCGGTGTGCCGCATTTCCTCGGCGGCGCGCGTGCGGACGCCTTCGGGGTCGCCGTCGCCCCAGACCTTGGCCCCGACGATGGCCTCGTGGCGGAAGTCGATCGGGTCGTCGCACACGGCCTGGCCCTTGAGGTGGTTGGAGATGGCCCAAACCTTCAGGTTGTACTTCTCCAGCACGGCGAGTTTGGACTCGACGTAGCCGGGCTCGTCCCACCGCCAGGCGTCCAGGTGGTCGCCGGAGACGGCGATTTCCAGGCCGTCGTAGCCCCAGCCGGAGGCCAGGCGCGCGACTTCCTCGAACGGCAGATCGGCCCACTGGCCGGTGAACAGGGTGTAGGGGCGGGGCATGTCAGGCTCCTTCGGTAGTCGTCGTCTGGGTGGTCGATGCGGACGGAGTGAGCTGGATGAGCGAACTTCTGGCCGCGGCGCTTTCCTCCACGGCTGTGAGGATCCGCTGGACGGCCAAGCCGTCCTCGAACGACGGCGACGGCTGGGTTCCGCTGCCCACCGCCAGGAGGAAGTCTCGGATCTCGTGCGTGAACGTGTGTTCCCAGCCGATCACGTGGCCCTGCGGCCACCATGCTTCAAGATACGGGTGCTCGGGTTCGTTGACGAGGATGCGGCGGAAGCCCTGTTCGCGGACGGGCAGCGTGGCGTCGAGGAATCCGAGCTCGTTCAGGTCCTCCAGATCAAACAGCAGGGCGCCCTTGTCGCCATAGATCTCCAGCTTGAGCGAGTTCTTCTGCCCGGTGGCCACCCGGGAGACCTCCACGGAGGCGATGGCCCCGGAGGCGAGGGTCAGCGTGGCCCACGCGGCGTCGTCGACAGTCACCTGTTCCGGACCATTGGGGCCGGGCCGGCTGGGCGTGAAGGTGTGCAGCCGGCCGGTGACCTCGGTGACCTGGTCGCCGAGGAGGAACAACACCTGGTCAATCGCATGGCTGGCGATGTCGCCCAGCGCCCCCGAACCCGCGGTTTCCTTGCTCAGCCGCCAGGTCATGGGCGAGTCCGGGTCCACGAGCCAGTCCTGCAGGTAGGCCGCGCGGACGTGCCGGACGGTGCCGAGCCGGCCCTCCGCGATCAGCTCCCGGGCCAGCGCCAGGGCCGGGACCCTGCGGTAGTTGAAGCCGATCATGGACTGCACCCCTTTGTCCTGGGCGCTCCGGGCCGCCGCCGCCATGGCCTCAGCCTCGGCCAGGGTATTCGCCAGCGGCTTTTCGACGAGGACGTGCTTGCCGGCGGACAGCGCGGCGATGGCGATTTCCGCGTGCATGAACCCCGGCGCGCAGATATCGACGATGTGGATATCGTCCCGGTCAAGGACTGCGCGCCAGTCCGTGGCGGACTCCGCCCAGCCGTACTTCGCGGCAGCCTCGGCGACCCCGGCCGGGTCGCGTCCGACCAGGACGCGCCGTTCGAAGGCCGGGACGTCGAAGTAGCTGGCCACGTTGCGCCAGGCGTTCGAGTGGGCTTTGCCCATGAACGCGTACCCGATCATGGCCACCCCCAAAGGGGGAGGGCCGGGGCTGGTTTCTTGGGAGTTCATTGCTGGTTCCTAGAGTGTGGAAGCTGTGGGGTCCCAGTCCTCGGGGAGGGCTGCGGAGGCGGGGACGGCGCTTTCGACGTCGATGAAGGTGCCGGAATCGATCGACTCGGAGATCGAGACCATGGTGTCCAGGACGTGGTAGGCGAGGTTGCCGGTGGCGCGGTGCGGGACGCCGGCGCGGATGGAGCGGGCCATGTCCAGCACGCCCATGCCGCGGCCTTGGCTCGGTCCGGTGGCCGGGATGACCGTCCATTCCTCGTCGCCGGCGCGCCAGAGCCTGACGTTGCCGTCGAAGTAGTTCGGATCCGGCAGCGAGATGGTGGCCTCGGTTCCGGTGATCTCCACGAAGCCCATCCGCAGCCGCGGCGACTCGAAGCTGAAGACGCTGTGGGAGGACGCGCCGGACTCGAATTGGGCCATGGCGGACACGTGGGTGGGGACCTCGACCGTGAATTCCTCGCCGGCCTTGGGCCCGGAGCCGATGACCCGGACCTGTTTGGCCTTCGAGCCCGTGGCGGCCACGCGGCGCACGGAGCCGAACGTCTGCACCAGGGCCGTCAGGTAGTAGGGGCCCATGTCGAACAGGGGCCCGGCACCGTACTGGAACAGGAACGCGGGGTTCGGGTGCCAGGATTCCGGCCCGGGGGTCTGGAACGTGGTCATGGCCGTCAGCGGCGTGCCGATGTCGCCGCGTTCGATCAGCCGCCGCGCGGTCTGCAGCCCGGCCCCGAGGAACGTGTCCGGGGCGCAGCCGAGCCGCAGCCCGGCGGCGTCGGCCGTTTTCAGCAGGCCGAGGCCGGAGTCGCGGTCCAGCGAGAACGGCTTTTCGGTCCAGACGTGTTTGCCGGCGTTGACGGCGGCCGTGGCCACTTCGACGTGTGCAGCCGGGATGGTCAGGTTGACGATGATCTCGACGTCGGGGTGGTTCAGGGCGGCATCGACCCCGCCCCACTCCGGGATGCCGTATTCCTTCGCACGCGCCTCGGCGGCCTCTTCGAAGAGGTCGGCGATCACGTGGACCTTGATGTCGGGGAAGACCCTCAGGTTGTCCAGGTATTGCTTGCTGATGTTGCCGGCCCCAATGACCGCCACGCCCACCGGGCCGCGCCCGGTTGCCTGATTCTGTGCGGCGCTCATGCGTTCACGCCCTGCGCACTGGCGGAACCGCTCTGCAGGTAGCCGAGGCTCTGGGCGATGCCGTCGAAGATGTCGCCGGAGTAGTCGTCGAATTCCACCACGCCGACTTCCAGGGACTGTGCCGCGGCGATGACGTCCCACACGGGAATCTTGCCCTGCCCGGCAGGCTGCTGCGCCTTGGTGTCGGTGTTGACGGGACCGTCCTTGATGTGGATGAACTTGACGCGGTCGCCGAGGCGCTGCAGCAGCTGGACCGGGTCCTGGCCGCCGACGGCGGCCCAGTAGGTGTCCACCTCCAGGACCAGTTCCGGGTCCAGCAGCCCGGCGAAGTACTCCAGTGCCGTCTGTCCCTCAATGCTGGACTCCAGCTCCCAGGCATGGTTGTGGTAACCGACGCGGATGCCGTACCCGGCGCCCTTCTTGGCGGCGGCGTTGAGCTTCGCGGCGGTGGCTTGGATATCTTCGGCGGACTGCCAGTGCTCGGCCGGGAGGTAGGGATCGATCACCGTGCTGATGCCCAGTTCCTGGGCCGCGGCGAAGATTTCGTCCTGGTCCTGGCTCAGCAGCGGGGCGTGGCCGGACGGGGCGGTCAGGCCGTTGTCCTTCAGGGCCGCGCCGAGCTCCTTGGCCGTCGCCACGAAGTTGTACGGCTCCACCTGGGTGAAGCCCAGCTCGGCGACTTGTCTGATGGTGCCGGGCAGGTCTTCCTGGAGGGCGTTGCGGAGGGTGTACAGCTGGATTGAATAAGACACGGGATTCCTTTGCTGGGAGTCGGTTGTTTTCAAGTAGGGGAGGGACTAGCGGCCGAGGTATCCGCCAATACCGCCGACGCCGAAGTACTTGTTCAGGGCAGCGAAGACGAGGATGGGCGGGAGCATCATGATCACAGCCAGGGCCATGACGGAGGTCCAGTCCGTTTGATTCTGCTGGAAGAAGGACTGCACGCCCATGGGCAGGGTGAAGATTTCTGTGGAGCGCAGGAACACGATGGCAACCAGGTAGTCGTTCCAGGCCAGCAGGAAGGCGAAGATCGCAGTGGAGAGGACGCCCGGGAGGTGGCCGGCCCCCAGGATCCCCACCCCTAGCGGCGCCGGTGCCGCATGTTCTTGGCTCGACAAGTTCCATACCCCTTCGCAAGTACCTGCACCCTCCCGGCAGCGAGGCTGCTTGGGGCGGTGATCTGGCTCACTGCCAAAGCTAGAGATACTTTTGCCGGGCGTCAAGCAAAAGTTGAAAACTGCGTGTCAATCTTTTTCCGCCGTGACATGCAGAAGATCTTCGTGCTATCACTTACTCATGAGTTCTCCCACCGGTACAGAGTCCGCAGCCCCAGAGGCTGGCGGCAGCCTGTCCCGCGCCGGCGACCTCTTCCAACTCCTGCGCGACGGCAAGGCCCGGACCCGTGCGGAACTGGCCCTGACCACCGGGCTGGCCCGCTCCACCGTCGCCTCCCGCATCGACGCGCTGATGGTCTCGGGACTCGTTGGCCCCGCCGGGGAGGCGAGCTCCAGCGGCGGCAGGCCGCCGTCGCGCTTTGCCTTCAACCCTGCCGCCCGGGTAGTGCTTGCGGTGGATGTCGGGGCCACGCACGTGATCATCGCCGTCACGGATCTCAGCGGGAAGGTGCTCGCCGAGCGCCGGCTGGCGCAGGATGTCGCCGAGGGCCCGGTGGTTGTCCTGGACCGTGTGATCGAGGAAGGGCTGCGGCTGCTCGGCGAGGCCGGCCGGGGCGCCGCGGATCTGGCCGGCGCCGGAATCGGGCTCCCTGGACCGGTGGAACATGCCACCGGCATGCCGGTGAAGCCGCCGATCATGCCCGGCTGGGACGGGTTCGACGTCGTCCGCCATGTCCAGCGGTCCCTCCCGGTTCCGGTCCTGGTGGACAACGACGTGAACATCATGGCGCTGGGCGAGCGCACGGCGCACTGGCCCGAGGACGACAACTTCCTGTTCATCAAGGTGGCCACCGGCATCGGTGCTGGCATCATCAGCAGCGGCCAACTCCAGCGCGGCGCCAACGGAACCGCCGGCGACCTCGGACACGTCCGGGTTCCGCGCGGCGATGACGTGCTGTGCCGTTGCGGCAACTACGGATGCCTCGAAGCCCTGGCCTCCGGGCCCGCGGTCGCCAAGGCGCTGACGCAGCAGGGCCTGCCGGCGCACGACGGCGGCGATGTGCTGCGCCTCGTCGCAGAGGGGAACCTGCAGGCCATCCAGGCGTTGCGGCAGGCCGGCAGGGACCTCGGCGACGTCCTCTCCACGGTGGTGAACCTGCTGAACCCCTCGGTGATTGTGATCGGCGGAAGCCTCGGCCAGGCCGGGGAGCACCTCATGGCCGGAGTCCGCGAGGTGGTCTACCGGCGCTCGCTGCCCCTGGCCACGACGCACCTGCGGATCGGCGTGTCGAAGGCCGGGGACCAGGCCGCCATCCTCGGCGCCAGCCAGATGGTCACGCAGCACGTGCTCTCGCCCGCCGTCATAGAGGCGACCCTGCAGGCCACGGGCTAGGGGTGTCCCGGGAAGTGGCGCCTGAAGCGTCACATACCGCAGGTGCGGCAGGGGCCCGTGATAGCAATGGGACTGATGAAACCATATTTCTGCCCGCCCGCCGGGCGCCGGCCCACCCGATGAGCGACCTGGCCCGGGCACCTCGCGGCTGGCTCCTCATGCTCGCGATCGGGCTGATCGCGCTGAACATGCGCGGCCCGTTGGTGGCCGTGGCCCCGGTAATCGCGCAGCTGGAGGACGATCTCGGCTTCACCCCGGTGGAATTGGGATTCCTGACCGGGATCCCCGTGCTGTGCTTTGCCCTGGCCGCGCCGCTGGCCTCCCTGGCCGGGCGCAAGCTGGGTCCCGAGTTCGCTATCACCCTGACCCTGCTCGGCGTGCTCTTCGGCGTCGTGGTCCGCTCCGCGGGCGGGGGCGCCCTCGTCATGCTGGGCACCGTGATCCTCGGTGTCGCCATCACGATCGGCAACATCGTAGTCCCGCTGATCATCCGGCGTGACTTCACCCCGGCCCGGCAGGGCGCGGCGATGGGCACGTACACCGCGGCGCTGAATATCGGCTCGTTCCTGACCTCCATGGTGTCCGCTCCGCTGGCCGATCTGCTGGGCTGGCGGGCCTCGATTGCGGCCAGTGGACTCTTCGCGGTGTCGGCCGGCACCGTCTGGGTGATCGCCGTCGGCCGGCGGGCCTTTATTCCCGAAGCCGTCCCCGCCACGGACCCGGGACATCCGGGTGGCAAGCTCACCTCCCGGTGGATCACCGCGGCCCTGACCTTCGGGTTCGCCGGGCAGGCGTTCTCCTACTACGGAGTCACCGCCTGGCTGCCGAGCCTGCTGGCAGACGAACTCGGCATGGCGCCCGCAGCCGCCGGAGCAGGGTCCTCGCTCTTCCAGATTCTCGCCATTGTGGGCGGACTGGGCGTGCCGCTGGCGGCCCGTTTCGCCAGCACGACGGCGGTGGGCCTCACCCTGGGACTGCTGTGGCTCACGGTACCTTTGGGCCTACTGCTCGCCCCGGAGCTATGGTGGCTGTGGTGTTCCTTCGGCGGTGTGGCCCAGGGCGGCGGCATCACACTGATCTTCCTCGCCATCATCCGGCTGGCCCGGGACCAGGCCTCAGCGGCCCGGATGTCCGCCGTCGTCCAGGGCACGGGGTACTCGTTCGGCGCAGTGGCGCCGACACTGCTGGGCTACGTGCACGGGGTCACCGGAGCCTGGACCGGCCCGCTGCTGATGATCCTCTGCTCCGTCTGCGCGTTCATCGTGGGCACCGCGCTGTCCCTGCGCCGCGTGCCCAAGCCGCGCTAGGGTGTGCCTCCTAACGTTCGCCTAGTGTTCGGGGCGGACTGATGTCGTGGCTCGGCTGAGGTGTTGTCGGATGCCCGTGTCGATCCGGTGAAACCGTTGCTTCGCAGTGGGATCGTGTGACAGCGTCGAAGTGATCCCGTCGCCGGGGCGACGACGGGCGACAGAGAAGGAGCACGGCATGGGACTCATCCATATCGACTTGTTCACCACGCTCGACGGCGTCGCGCAGGCGCCCGGCGGGCCGGACGAGGACGCCGACGACGGTTTCGCGTTTGGCGGCTGGCAGGCGCCTCTCTTCGACGAGGTCGTCGGCGAACAAATTGACTCCGGGATGGCGGGGATGGACGCGCTGCTGCTTGGGCGCCGGACCTACGACATCTTCGCCGCGTACTGGCCGCACGCGGAAGGGGAAATCGCGCGGCTGTTCAACCGCCTCCCGAAATACGTGGCCTCGCGCCAGACGCCGACCCTCGAGTGGGCCGACTCCACACTGCTCGGTCCTGATGTCGTCGCCGCCGTGCGCGAACTGCGCGACCGGCACGCGAACATCCACGTCATCGGCAGCCTCGACTTCGTACAGACCCTTTTCGCCGAGCGGCTCTTCGATCGGCTCACGCTCTGGGTCTATCCGATCCTCCTCGGCGGTGGAAAGAAAGTCTTCGCCGACGGTGTGGTTCCGACGAACCTCAGACTCATCGAGCCGGTCGTCGCCTCACCGAAGGGTGCGGTGATGCAGCGCTACGCGCTCGCCGATGGCACGCCTGGCGTCGGCGATATGTCGGCCATCGACCAGGAGGGCTAGGGGCTGGTCTTACCAACACCAGTGCTGCGCTCCAGATGACGAAGGACTGTAGGGCGGCGGCCGATCTGTACGTGAGGACGAGCTAGTCGTACCGGGCGGGCAGTGACCGCCGCGGGCAGCGACCGCAAATGCTTGAGGGTGTTGAAGCTGCGCCGGGGTGACTTCAATCAAGACAACAGCTAAGGCCCATGTTCGTGAGGAACATGGGCCTTAGCCGTCATCTCGACGCCGTTGTCGAGTAGGTGGGGGTCTTCCGTTGCTGGACTGCCACCCGGATTTCGGGGTGCCTGTTGCGAAGGGCATGGCAGCCCAGCTAACGGAAATCTTTGCGGACCCGGATGCCCGGGGCCGTGGAGTCCTACGCCGGAACCAGCGCGGGGTCCCCGGTGGCGACGTCGGCGCCGTCGCGCGCTTCATGCAGGAAGCGGTCGTAGGCCGGCAGGGTCAGGAACGAGGGGAACTCGTTGCTGAGGGTGACTTCCTCGAAGATGTCCCGCGCGTCGGCGAAACGGTCCCCCTCGAAGCGCTCCAGCTTGGCGAATTCCTCGTCCAGCATGTCCTCCACCCACTCCCGGGTGACCACATCGCCGTGGTCGGTGATGGCCCGGGAGAAGATCCACTGCCACAGCTGCGAGCGGGAGATTTCCGCGGTGGCGGCGTCCTCCATCAGGTTGTGGATGGCCACGGCGCCGTTGCCGCGCAGCCAGGACTCGATGTAACGGATCCCCACCTCGATGTTGTTCCGGAGGCCCTGTTCGGTGATGGTTCCGGTGGTCGTGGAGATGTCCAGGAGGGCGCGGTCGTCCGGGGTGACGTCCTCGCGGAGGCGCTGGAGCTGGTTCGGGCGGTCGCCGAGGACGCCGTCGAACACCTCGCGGCAGACCGGAACCAGGTCCGGGTGCGCCACCCACGAGCCGTCGAAGCCGTCGCCGGCTTCGCGGGTCTTGTCCGCGCGGACCTTCTCGAAGGCGATCGCGTTGGCAGCCTGGTCCTTGCGGTTGGGGACGGCCGCGGCCATCCCGCCGATCGCCATGGCACCGCGCTTGTGGCAGGCCCGGACCAGCTGTTCGGTGTAGGCCCGCATGAACGGCTGGGTCATGGTGACCTGGCCGCGGTCCGGCAGCACGAAGCGGGGGCCGCGGGTGCGGAAGTTCTTGATCAGGGAGAAGATGTAGTCCCAGCGGCCGGCGTTCAGGCCCGCCGCGTGGTCACGGAGTTCGTAGAGGATCTCCTCCATCTCGAACGCCGCGGTGATGGTCTCGATCAGCACAGTGGCGCGGATGGTGCCCTGCGGAATGCCCAGCAGGTCCTGCGCCAGGATGAAGATGTCGTTCCACAGCCGGGCCTCGAGGTGGTTCTCGATCTTGGGCAGGTAGAAGTACGGTCCCTTGCCCTGGGCGATCAGGCGGCGGGCGTTGTGGAAGAAGTACAGCCCGAAGTCCACGATCCCGCCGGCGATCGGGGCGCCGTCGATGAGCATGTGCTTTTCCGGCAGGTGCCAGCCGCGGGGACGGACCACCACTGTGGGCAGCTCCCCGGCCGGGCGCAGCTTGTACTCCTTGCCCTCGGGCGAGGCGAAGTCGATCCTGCGCTCCAGGGCGTCCGTGAGGTTGAGCTGGCCCTGGATGACGTTGCGCCAGGACGGGGTGGAGGAGTCCTCCATGTCCGCGAGCCACACCTTGGCCCCGGAGTTCAGCGCGTTGATGGTCATCTTCTTATCCACCGGCCCGGTGATCTCCACCCGGCGGTCCTCCAGGCCCGGGGCCGGGGGAGCGACGCGCCAGTTCGCGTCGTTGCGGACGGCCTCGGTCTCGCGCAGGAACCGCGGATCCTGGCCTTTGGAGATCTGGTGGCGGCGTTCCTGCCGTGCCTGCAGCAGCTCCTGCCGGCGACCGGCCGTGGCCCGGTGCAGCTTGGCCACAAAGGCCAAAGCGTCCGGGGTAAGAACCTCGCTCTGCCGGCAAATCGGCTGCGCGGTCAGTGTGATCCCGTTGATGGTGAAGTTGTCAGTGAAGCTGTTCATGGGAGGTGCTCCTTGAAAGTCCGCTGTTGCCCTATCACTTTTGGTCCCCAAGGCGGCCGATGAGGACCAAAAGTGATAGAGCAACTGGCAGGGAAGTGTCTAGTGGAACTGGCCTTCTTCGGTGGATCCCACCAGGGCCAGGGTGGATGCGTTCGGGTTGAGCGCGGTGGCGATGTCGTCGAAGTAGCCGGTGCCGACTTCGCGCTGGTGCTTGGTAGCGGTGTAGCCGCGGGACTCGGAGGCGAATTCCTTCTCCTGGAGCTCGACGTACGCGCTCATGCCTTCCCGGGCGTAGCCGTGGGCGAGGTCGAACATCGAGTAGTTCAGGGCGTGGAAGCCGGCCAGGGTGATGAACTGGAAGGTGAAGCCCATGGCGCCGAGTTCGCGCTGGAACTTCGCGATGGTGGCGTCGTCGAGGTGCTTGCGCCAGTTGAACGACGGCGAGCAGTTGTAGGAGAGCATCTGGTCGGGGAACTCCGCCTTGACGGATTCTGCGAACTTGCGGGCCAGTTCCAGGTCCGGGGTGCCGGTCTCCATCCAGATGAGGTCCGAGTAGGGGGCGTAGGCCTTGGCGCGGGCGATGCAGGGTTCGATCCCGTTGCGGACCTTGTAGAAGCCTTCCGGGGTGCGGACCGGCTGTCCGCCTTCGCGGAGGATGAATTCCTGGTCGCGTTCGTCGACGTCGGAGGTGATCAGGGTTGCGGCCTCGGCGTCGGTGCGGGCGATGATGACCGACGGCGTGCCGGCGACGTCGGCGGCGAGGCGGGCGGCGTTCAGCGTCCGGACGTGCTGCTGGGTGGGGATCAGGACCTTGCCGCCGAGGTGGCCGCACTTCTTCTCCGAGGCGAGCTGGTCTTCCCAGTGCACGCCCGCGGCGCCGGCCTGGATCATCGACTTCATGAGCTCGTAGGCGTTGAGCGGGCCGCCGAAGCCGGCCTCGGCGTCGGCCACGATCGGGACCATCCAGTCCTCGACCGTCTGGATGCCCTCGGAGAACTCGATCTGGTCCGCGCGGAGCAGGGCGTTGTTGATGCGCCGGACCACGGTGGGGACCGAGTTCGCGGGGTAGAGCGACTGGTCCGGGTAGGTGTGGCCGGAGTTGTTGGCGTCCGCGGCGACCTGCCAACCGGAGAGATAGATGGCGCGGAGCCCGGCCTTAACCTGCTGCACGGCCTGGTTGCCGGTCAGTGCGCCCAGGGCGTTGGTGTACTTGCCGGTGCTGTGCTCCTCCGTGAGCTGCTTCCACAGCTTCTCGGAACCGCGGCGGGCCAGCGTGTGTTCTTCGGAGACGCGGCCGCGGAGGCGGACGACGTCGGAAGCCTTGTAATCCCGGGTCACACCTTCCCAGCGCGGGTTGGCGGCCCACTCGAGCTCCAGTGCGGCGGCCTGCTGTTCGGGCGTCTGCTGGGTGGGCTCAAATGCTGCAGTCATCTTTGTCTCCTTGGTGGGGCCGGGGTCGGTCAGTCTGCGTCTCTGCAGATCCTGGTCGGTTGTTCCCGGATGGTGAATCTTTCCGTGAGATCTACTTTTCTGCAATTTCCAAGAGGTTTCTAGACCAAAGCTATGGAAAGAAATGCACTTCTTCGCGTATTCTCAAGAAATGCACTCAACCAGCTGGAATCGCCAAGCTCTTTCGCCGTCCGCGCCCGCAGCGCCGGAGGTGGACGTCATCAGCCTGGGCCGGCGCGTCCGCCATCTGCGCAAGGCGGCAGGCCTCACGCTCGACGACCTGAGTGCCGCCGTCGGCACAGCGCCAAGCCAGCTGAGCCTGATGGAAAACGGAAAACGCGAGCCCAAGCTTGGCCTGCTCCAGCAGCTTGCAGCGGCGCTCGGGGTGAGCATCGACGAGCTGCTTGGCGCGGAGCCGCCCAACCGGCGTGCGGCCCTAGAGATCGAGCTGGAACGGTACCAGCGCAGCCCCATCTATGAGTCCCTGAACCTGCCGAAAATCCGCATCAGCTCGCGGCTTCCGATGGATGTGCTGGAGTCGATGGTGGGGCTGCAACATGAGCTGGAACGCCGCCTGAACGAACAGATCGCGACGCCGGAGGAGGCCCGCCGCGCGAACGGTGAACTGCGGGCGATGATGCGGGAGCGGAACAACTACTTCCCCGAGTACGAAGCCGAGGCGCAGAAGGTCCTGGCCTCGGTGGGACACACAAGCGGTCCGCTGTCCCACCACGTCATCTCGGACATTGCCGGGCACCTCGGATTCAGCCTCCACCATGTGGGTGATCTCCCGCATTCCACGCGTTCGGTGACCGACCTTAAGAACCGCCGAATTTATCTCACGCAGAACGCGCGCAGCGATCACGACCCCCGTTCGGTGCTGCTGCAGGCGCTGGGCCACTACGTCCTGGGCCACCAGACCCCCAACAACTACGGCGATTTCCTGATGCAGCGCGTGGCCACAAACTACTTCGCCGCCGCGCTGTTGCTGCCCGAGCAGGCCACGGTGGCATTCCTGCAGGAGGCCAAACAAGCCAAGGAAATCGCGGTCGAGGACATCCGGGACGCCTTCGCGGTGTCCTACGAGACAGCCGCGCACCGCTTCACCAACCTCGCCACCCAGCACCTGGGCATCCGCACTCACTTCCAGAAGACGCACAAGAGCGGCATCATCTACAAGGCCTACGAAAACGACGGCGTGACGTTCCCGCAGGACCACACCGGCGCCATCGAGGGCCAGTTCTCGTGCCGGAACTGGACCTCCAGGGTGGTGTTCGACGTCCCGGACAAGTTCAGCGCGTACAACCAGTACACCGACACCCCTGCCGGGACGTACTGGTGCACGGCCCGGACGGAACGCTCGGCGAACGGGGAGTTCTCGCTCTCCGTGGGTGTCCCGTATGCGCATGTGAAGTGGTTCCGCGGCCGCGACACAACGGAGCGGTCCAAGTCCACATGCCCGGACGAAAGCTGCTGCCGCCGCCCGCCGGCGTCGCTGACCGCCGAGTGGGCCGGCAACGCCTGGCCCTCGGCGCGGGCGCATTCGCACCTGCTGGCCGCAATGCCGCCGGGCGCGTTCCCCGGCGTTGACGAGACCGAGGTCTACACCTTCCTGCAGGCGCATTCGGGGAACTGAGCCTCACTCAGGTTCTGCCCGGCCGGGCGGACTATATTGGCCTGTGTCAGCTCATCGATCCACCTCGCGGGAGCGTGCACCCATGGCCAAAGAACTTGCCACCCAGCTCATCGAACAACTCCAGGCTGCCGGTGTGCAGCGGATCTACGGGATCGTGGGGGACAGCCTCAACCCGATCGTCGACGCCGTCCGCAAGACCGGCGGCTCGCAGCAGGGCGGCATCGACTGGATCCATGTCCGGCATGAGGAGGCCGCCGCGTTCGCCGCGGCGGCGGAAGCCCAACTAACCGGCCGGCTCGCGGTGTGCGCCGGTTCCTGCGGGCCCGGCAACCTGCACCTGATCAATGGGCTCTACGACGCCAACCGCTCGGGGGCTCCGGTGCTGGCCATCGCCTCGCACATCCCAAGCAAGCAGATCGGCAGCAGTTTCTTCCAGGAAACCCACCCGGACCGGCTCTTCAACGAATGCTCGGTCTACTCCGAGCTCATCAGCACCGCGGAGCAGGCGCCCCGGGTCATGCACAGCGCCATCCAGCACGCCGTCGGGCTCCGCGGCGTCGCCGTCGTGACCCTTCCCGGCGATATCGCCGGTCTGGAGGCGACCGCCGCAACCCCGGCCCCCGCGGCATTCCGGCCGGCCACGCTGACGCCGGACCCCGCCAGCGTGCAGGAACTGGCCGACGCCATCAACGCCGCCGCCAAGGTCGCCATCTTTGCCGGCGCCGGCGTCGAGGGCGCCCACGCCGAGGTGATCGCGCTCGCCGGGATGATCGCGGCGCCGATCGGCCACTCGCTCCGCGGCAAGGACTTCATGCAGTATGACAACGCGTATGACATCGGCATGACGGGGCTGCTGGGCTACGGCGCCGCGGCCGAGGGCATCGAGGACGCGGACCTGCTGATCCTGCTCGGCACGGACTTCCCGTACGACCAGTTCCTCCCGGGAACCCGCACCGCGCAGGTGGACCGGGCCGCCCACAAGCTCGGGCGGCGAACCGACGTCGACATTGCCGTGCACGGCGACGTCCTTCCCACCCTGGCCGCGCTCATGCCGTTGCTGACGGCCAAGAAGAGCCGCCGTTTCCTGGATTCGATGCTCAAGAAGCACGACCGGCTCATGAACAAGGCCGTGGGGGCGTACACCCGGAACATGGGGACGAAACAGCCGATCCACCCGGAATACGCGGCCTCGCTGCTGGACCAGGTGGCGGCCGAGGACGCGATTTTCACGGCGGACACCGGCATGTGCAACGTCTGGACCGCGAGGTACATCAACCCGCTGGGCACCCGCCGGCTGATCGGCTCCTACCTGCACGGCTCCATGGCCAACGCCCTGCCGCATGCGATCGGCGCCCAACTGGCCTACCCCGGCCGGCAGGTGGTCTCGGTCTCCGGCGACGGCGGCCTGTCCATGCTGCTGGGCGAGCTCATCACAGTCGCCGCGCACCGGCTCCCGGTCAACGTGGTGGTCTTCAACAACTCGACGCTGGGCATGGTGAAACTCGAAATGCTGGTGGACGGCCTCCCCGACTTCGGCGTCGATGTCCCGGACGCCAACTACGCGGATGTTGCCCGGGCCCTGGGCTTCCACGCCGTCCGGGTCACGGACCCGACCCGCATCGAAGCCGCCTACCGGGAAGCTTTCGCCCACCCCGGGCCGTCGCTCGTGGAGCTCATCACGGACCCCAAAGCGCTGTCCCTCCCGCCGAAGATCAAGGGCGCCCAGGTCCTGGGCTTCGCCACGGCGATGTCCAAAGTGGTCCTCAACCGGGGCGCCGGCGAGGCCGTGAGCATGGCACGGAGCAACCTGCGGAACATCCCGCGGCGCTGACGCCCGGGACGTAGCGAGTTCGCCGGAAAGTCTCGAGTTCGCCGGAAAGTCTCGAGTTCGCCGGAAACTTCCGGCGAACTCGAGCAGTTCCGGCGAACTGGACGTCAGTGGCACCGGCGTCGTGCCTCAGGAGAACCACCGGATCGGCGCCCCGGATGGGAACCGCGGAGCCGCCGCCCCGAGACCAAAACGACGGCAAACCGTGACCGTACAGGCATCGTTGTGCCACGCTCCGGCTGGTTGACTGGGAGCGGCGGATTCCGCCTATAGTCGGACGCACCTGTCGGAGGGCAGCCATGAAGTTGAAGGTGGCCAGAATTGCTGCGGCGGGAGCCGTGGCGGCCCTCACCGCATGTTCGGCCCCGGCCCCAGGGCTCTTGAAGGCCGACGGCGTGGAGCGGGTTGCGGTCGACAGCACGGCATATGCCGCCGAACTTCAGGCATTCCGGGCTTCCGCCCTTGAACTCGGCGCGGCGCTGCTGTCCGACGGCGGTGACGGTACCAACGGCAACGTCGTTTCCTCGCCGGGAAGCCTGCTGATTGCCTTGGCGATGCTGCGGGCCGGCGCCACCGGGGACACCGCCGCCGAAATGGACGGGGTGCTGGGACTCCCCGCGGACCGGCGGGACGAAGCCATGAACGCGGTGCTCGCTTCCCTCGAAAAGTTCGACGGCGACCCCGGGGCCGTGGACGAGGAGAACCCGCCGCGTAAACCGGTGATGCACGCGGCGAACGGCCTGTTTGTGGACAAAACCGTGCCCACGGGCCAGGAGTACCTGGCCACCCTTGGCCGGCACTATGGAACCGGCGTGTACCCGGTGAACTTCCCGGACGAGCGCTCCACGAAGCCTGCCATGGATGCCTGGGTGGCGGAGAACACCGGTGGCCGGATCAAGGAGGCTCCGGCGAAATACGATCCGGACAACACCTTCAGCCTGCTCAATGCGCTGTACTTCGCGGCCGCCTGGAGTGCGCCCTTTGATCCGAACAACACCTCGGACCTGCACTTCACTTTGGCGGATGGCGAGGAAATCGCCGCTCCCGCCATGAACAACGAACTGAAAATGAAATACGCGGAAGGCAAGGGCTGGCGCGGAGTTGATCTGCCGTATGCAGAGGGCTTCGTCATGCGGCTGGTTCTGCCCGACGCCGGTTCCGGCCCGCCGGCCACCGCGTTCGACGTCGGGAAGTTGACGGAAATTGCGGCAGCCTTCGACACGGCGCAGGCGGAATCCGTGCAGATCCAGCTACCCCGGTGGGATCACAAATGCAGTTTTGACCTGCGCAAGGTGCTTGGAGCCCTCGGACTGCACAAAACTCTGAGCACTGCGGAGGACTTTAACGCCATCCAGCCGAAGCTGACGCTCACGCAGGCTGCCCAGGCCGCCAACATCACGGTCGCAGAGAAAGGCACCGTGGCCGCGGCCGTGACCCAGGTCAACGGCGCAGTCACCAGTGCCCCGCCCCAGCCGGAGCGGACCATCGAGTTCGACCGGCCGTTCCATTACCAGATCGTGCACATCGAGACCGGGCTCCCGCTCTTCATGGGGAAGGTCGCGGACCCGCGCTGACGGGCAGACAACCGGGAACCAAATCGCCGGAAGCTCTCCAGTTCGCCGCAAACTTCCGGCGAACTGGAGAGTTTCCGGCGAACTCGGCGGCTTAAGGCGCCCCGCTCCGGCTCTCTTGTGCCAGGGCCGCCGCCACTTTTCCAATCAGCTCGTACGGGACAGGCTTCCGCAACGGGAACTTCAGGGTGCCCTTCGCTGCGCGGTAGGGTGCGAGTTCCGCGCTCAGCGATTCGTCGCCGTCGGGCACGGGATAGACGGAGATGTGGTGCGCCCAGCCCGCGAAATACACGACGTATTTGCCCCCGAGCGTGATCGTCGGGATGCCGTAACTGATCATCTCCGCTGACCCGGGTACCGCGGCATGGCAGCGCCGCCGGATCTCCTGCAGCGCCTCCTGCACGTCAGCAGGAAACGAGGCGATGTATTCCTCCACGGACTCAAAGTGCTGTGCCATTCCCGTTCCCTCCAACGTTCCCCCGCAACGAGTTAGCGCGCGCCGCCCTGCCACAAGGCATCGAACGGGGCGCCCGAGGCCACCCGGTTCCGGATTCCGGCGGTCACAAACGCCTTGGCCGTCCGGGCGGCGGCCAGCGGCGTCGCACCCTTGGCGAGCTCGGCCGTCACCGCTGCGGCCAGCGAGCACCCGGCGCCCGACACGGCCACTTCGCCCACCTTCGGGGCGGACAGGACTTCCAGAGTTACGCCGTCGTAATAGACGTCGACGGCGTCGGGGCCAACCAGGCGCACGCCGCCCTTGGCGAGCACCGCGGCGCCGCTGAGCTCATGGATGCGGACCGCGGCGGCCTTGAGGGACTCGACGTCTGTGATTTCCAGGCCGGAGAGCGATTCGGCCTCGAAGTGGTTCGGCGTGACGAAAGTGGCCAGCGGCAGGATGTGGGACTTGAGCGCCTGGTCAGTGTCCAGGGCGTGGCCCGGTTCCTGGCCCTTGCAGATCAGCACCGGATCCAGCACCACGTTGGCGAACTGTCCGCCGGCCAGCGCCGCGGCCACGGTCGAAATCGTCGCGGGGCTGCCCAGCATGCCGATCTTGACGGTGTCCAACACGGCCGGTGCGCCGGACGCGGCACCGTAGGCCGCCGTCGTCGCCTCCAGCTGGTCCGCGATGACCTGCTGGTCCACCGGGACAAAGCGGTGGTTCCAGTTGTCCTTGGGGTCGAAGGACACGATGCAGGTCAGGTTCGCGATCCCGAAGACGCCGAGTTCCTGGAACGTCTTCAGGTCAGCCTGCGCGCCGGCGCCGCCGGTCGCTTCGGAACCTGCGATTGTCAGCGCGACGGCGGGGGAGGAGGCGGCGTCAGAGGCGGCCAAGGCAGCGGAGTCGAATGCGGTAGAAGTCATGGTTTCATCCTGCCACGCAGCCAAATCCACCCGCATTGTGCTCATGAACAAGCATTCCATGAACAGTATGAACATAACCTTAGTGCTCCGGATCACGCGGACTAGGGTGGCGGACGGTGTTGCTTACAGGCGGCGCCGGATCCAGGAAGGTTCATTGATGAGCACCCAACTGTCCGAAGCGGCCCAGACCCGGAAAGCCGTCGGCAACATCCTCAAAGGCTCGGCCGGCAACCTTGTCGAGTGGTACGACCTGTACGTTTACACCGTCTTCGCCGCCTACTTCCAGGCGCACTTCTTCAACTCCACGGACGAGCTCCAGGCCGGCCTCGAGGCGATGGCCGTCTTCTCGACGTCGTTCCTGATGCGCCCGATCGGTGCCTGGTTCTTCGGCCGGTACGCCGACCGCAAGGGCCGCAAGGCCGCGCTGACGCTGAGCGTGACCATGATGTCCGCAGGCTCCTTCGCCATCGCCGTGCTGCCCACCCAGGACGTGATCGGCCTGTGGGCCCTGATCCTGCTGGTCCTCATCCGCGTGATCCAGGGCTTCTCCGTGGGCGGTGAGTACGGCACCAGCGCCACGTACATGTCCGAGGCTGCCACTTCCAAGCGCCGCGGCTTCTTCTCCAGCTTCCAGTACGTCACTCTGATCGGCGGCCAGATGCTGGCCCTGCTTGTCCTCGTGCTCCTGCAGAACGCCATGCCCAAGGCCGAGCTGACCGAATGGGGCTGGCGCATCCCGTTCGCGATCGGCGGCGTGGCCGCCCTGGTGGTCCTGTGGCTGCGGCGCTCCATGGAGGAAACCGTCTCGGCCGAACAGATCGAGGCCGCAAAGGCCCCTGCCGTGGCGGGCGAGGCGCAGCCGGGGACCATGAAGCTGCTGTTCACCAGCTACTGGAAGCCGCTCATGATCTGCATCGGGATCACCCTTGGCGGCACCGTGGCGTTCTACACATACACCAACTTCATCCTGAAGTTCATGAACGATACCTCCGGCATCGCCAAGACCGACACCTCGGTCATCAACTTCTGGGCCCTGTTCATCTTCATGCTGCTCCAGCCGGTCTACGGCATCATCTCGGACAAGGTGGGCCGCAAGCCGCTGCTGCTGTGGTTCGGCATCACCGGCGTCCTGTTCACCTGGCCTCTTCTGTCCGCCCTTGCCGGAACCAAGGATCCGATGACCGCGTTCCTGCTCATGATGGGCGGCCTGCTGATTGTGGGCGGCTACACCTCCATCAACGCCCTGGTGAAGGCCGAGCTGTTCCCCGCGTCCATCCGCGCCCTCGGCGTGGGCCTGGGCTACGCGATCGCCAACTCGCTCTTCGGCGGCACCGTCCCGCTGATCGGCGCGGCACTGCAGAAAGCCGGCCAGGAAGAACTCTTCTTCACCTACGTCACGGTGGCCATCGGCATCTCCCTTCTGGTCTATATCTTCGCGCTGAAGAACAAGAAGTCCACGCACCTGGACCACGAGCAGGGTCACGCCTGGGCGCCGGCCGCCGTCGACACGGGCGCCGGTGTTTCCGGCCCCAAGGACGAGGACAAGGACCTCATCGACGCCTCGCGCCGCTAGGCGCCGCGACTCGGGGAGTGCCTCGGGGGAGAACGACGGCGGGCCGCCGGCTACGGAACGTGCGTTCCGGGAGCCGCGGGCACGCCGTCGTCGTTGATGCTGGCGCCGGTAGGGTGTCGGCTCTGGGCGGCGACCGCCCGGCCCCGGGCTTACTGGGCGTTGTCCGCAAACCGCAGTTGCAGGACTGTGGCGGCGATGCCAGCTACAAACGTCGCCGCGAGCACCACATAGCTGCCCGCCGGGAGCGAGCCGACGGAGTCGGCCACCAAGCCGATCAGCAGCGGGACGATCGAGTAGGGGAACCACTCCGCCCAGCCGGTCTTGCCGAACAGGTTGCCCAGGGCCAGCATGACGAGGGAGAAGGCGATGGGGGCCACTTCGCCGCGGCTCCAGACGGCAATCCAGGCGATCACCGGCGCCAGCAGGAACGAGATCCCCGCAGCCAGAAGCACGTTTGCGATTCCGGCCCCGGCCAGCCGCGCCGAGAACCCCGGCAATCCCATCGCCAGTCCGATCCCCATCGCCTCGACGAGGACAATGATTACGAGCGCCATCCACCACACCGCCGCGACCGCCAGCTTCGCGACGGCGAACCAGTGACGGGCCACGGGCAGCGCGAGCATGTTCTTGGCAGTGGCATCACGGTATTCCCGGCCGAACAGGTAGGCGACGATGAATGCGAGCAGCAGCATCCCACCGACACCGAAGACCAGCGTGAGCATGTAGAAGTATTCGGGCCACGTCGCCTCTAGCCCGGCGAGGCTCGCTTTGGTCCCCAGAAGCCCAAGCTGGGCAGCCCGCCCCGGTTCGCGCACGATCCACATGAACAGCGCGATGCCGAGGGGCATCAGCGCCAGCACCGCCAGCGTGGCCCACGTCGCTTTGGCGCGGCGAAGCTTCATGAACTCGGTGGAGAGCACCCGTCCGAACATCAGACAACGCCACTCTTCGGGCCATCGCCCGTGCGCGCGAGGAAGTAGCGCTCCAGATCCAGTGTGAGCAGGGCCTGCTCGCGCTCTTCCGGGGTGTAGGCGCCTGCCGCGAAGGCGCGTGCCTTCGCGGCGAGTTCCTCGCGCGACGACTCCTCGATGAGGCGGCCCTCGTGGACGATGCCGATCCGGTCTGCCAGGTGAGCGACCTCGGCGAGGATGTGGCTCGACATGAAGACGGTGATGCCGCGTTCGTCGGCGAGCGAACGGAACAGCACGCGGATCTCGACGATACCGGCCGGATCGAGCCCGTTAGCCGGCTCGTCGAGCACGAGCAGCTCGGGGGAGTGCAGCAGCGCGCGGGCCAGGGCGAGGCGCTGCTTGTTGCCGAGCGAGAGCTGCCCGGCGCTCCGGTCGGCGTACGGATCGAGGCGCAACAGCGCGATCGAATCGGCAACGGATCGCGCCGGCGAGCCGGTGAGGCGGCACTGGATGTCGAGGTTCTCGCGCACTGTGAGGTTGGGGTAGGCGGTCGCGGTCTCGACGAGGAAGCCGACGCGCGAGAACACGCTCGTCTCGCCAGGCCTGACGCGCCGGCCGAGTACGCTCACCTCCCCGCTGGTCGTTCGGATCAGGCCGAGCAACATGCGGATCGTCGTCGTTTTACCCGCCCCGTTCCTGCCGAGGAACCCGTAGATTTCGCCGCGGCGGACGTCGAGGTTGAGCGAGTCGACGGCGGTGACGTCGCGGTAGCGCTTGACGAGGGCGCGCGTGGAAAGTGCGGTGTCAGGCATGGGTCTTGTCCATGGCCCCATCCTGCCACCACGCCCGGAGCGTTCACAGGGTGAGGGCGAGCCGCATGGGCGGCGTGGGTGCCGCCGACGAAGCGTGGGCCCGGCGGCATGGGCCCGGCGGCGTCGGCCCGTCGTCTTCGAAATCGCCGGAAGCGCTCCGGATCGCCGTATATTTCCGGCGACCTCGGGCGTTTCCGGCGAACTCGCGGCTACTGGTCGGGCCTACACCGCCGTCCAGACCGCCGTGCCCGCACCGCCGGGTGCGACAATGGAGGCGGTTCCGTCGGCTCGCGTCACCGGGGCCGTCCAGTGCTAATACAGCCGGCCGTCCAGCGTGTTCCCCTTGCGGGCACGGGCCGCCGAGCGAACCACTACGAATGGAATGCCCATGACTTCCGCCAAGACTTTCCCGGCCTCAGCTCCGCCGAGGTTCGCCTCGATCGGCTCCCCGTATTTCGGCATCATCCTGGCCGTCATGGCCGTTGTGCTGATCCTGTCCAACATCGGGGCGTCCAAGGGCGTGGCGATCGGCCCCGTCATCACAGACGGCGGATTCTTCCTCTTCCCGCTGGCCTACATCCTGGGCGACGTCATCAGCGAGGTCTATGGCTTCAAAGTGGCGCGCAAGGCTATCGTCACCAGCTTTGCGCTGTCCGTCTTTGCGTCCCTCTGCTATTGGGTCATCATCGCCCTTCCGGGGTTCGGCGACGAGTACGGTGCCTCCAAACAGGCAGCCTTGGAGGGCGCTTTGGGGCCGGTCCCGCAGATTGTGCTGGCATCGCTGCTGGCCTTCCTCGCAGGCCAGACGATCAACTCGTGGATCCTCGTGAAGATGAAGGCGCGGACCGGAGAAAGGTCCTTGTGGGCGCGCATCATGGGCTCCTCCGTGGCCGGCGAATTCGTGGACACACTGATCTTCTGTAGCATCGCCGCGTCCGTGATCGGCATTACCGACGCCGGGATGTTCGTGAACTACGTCCTCGTGGGCTTCCTCTACAAGACCCTCGTGGAGTTCGCCTTCGTGCCGCTGACCTCGCTCGCCATCGGCTGGGTCAAGAGGCGCGAACCGAGCTACGGGGCGTAGGCAGCCGCCGACCTCTGCCCACTCCGCGCCCTGCCGCAGCCCACCCAATCCGCCGCCGGCCGCGCAGTTCGCCGCCCGTCGGAGCCCACTCCGCGCCCCGCCGCCACCCAAGGGACCCGAGAGGCAGAACGGGCTCGGCCGACGCCCACTCCGCGCCCCGCCGCCACGCACTTCGCCGGAAACCCGCGGGGTCGCCGTAAGATTCCGGCGACGTTGCGGGCTTCCGGCGAATTCGACGCTCAAGGGTGCGGGCGTCTAGCCAGCGCACGAAGCAGACGGCTCTTGAATTCCTGCTCGCGGAAGAGGTCCTTCCACTCAACCCGGACGAACCGCCAGCCCTCTTCAGTCAGGGCCTTCTCCCGGCGCCGTTCCTCGAAGATCACCTCGGCTGTGGGACTGTAATCGAAGTACTTGATTTTGCCGTCGAACTCGAGGGCGACCTTCTCCTCTTTCCACGCAAAGTCCAGGCGATGGCGCCCGGCGCGGCTTGAGACCTCCAGTTGCGGCTCAGGAGGCCTGATCCGGCACCGCAGGATCAGCTCGCGCGCCAGGGTTTCGCCGGGAGATTCGGACCGCGGATCGGCCGAGGCGAGGACCCGCCGGAACGTCCGGATTCCCCGGCGGCCGTCCAGATCATTTGCCATGGTCTGCAGGGCGGCCGGGTCCGCGCCCAGGCGAAGCGCGTGGTCAGTGAGGATCAACGCCTGCCTGTAGCCCAGCAGCATGGCGCAGTCGGCCGTTGTGCGCTCCAGGGAAGTCGTCCGAAGGCCGTTCACTACGGCGACGTCGTGTTCCGCGAAGGGGCGCGTGTGGCAACGGACGTCCCTGCCGTGGCGCTCGTTCGAGGGGCGCACTTTCTGGAGGACATGGATCGCGTCATCCACGTCCCACAGGTAGAGGCGGCGGAGGCGTGCGGCGGAAGTGTGGCTGTAGAGGAAGGCGCCCGTCGACGTCGTGCGCGTCCCGTGGGCATGCGCGTAGATGAGCTGCCGGCTCCTGACGGCGGGGGACTGGGCCCGCCACAGGCTGGCGCGGATGTAGCAGCCGTGCCGGAGCCGGACGAGGCCCCCCGAATCCAGAAGCGAACGGATGGCGCGCGAGCCGTAGCCGAGGTCCAGGAGTTGTTCGGTGCGCCAGAGGTTGCCTGTCGGAGGCAGCTCCAGGAGGGATATCTGCGTCATGCCACAAGCTTGCGCTGCCATCCAATCGGGCGGGAGGCCTCGCCGTCGTTATGTGGAAAACGCGAGGCCGCACCCCAGATTTGTTGCGACGGCGCTTTTTGGGACGCCGCCCCCAGTTCGCCGGAACGCGGCGGAGGCGCCGCAAGTTTACGGCGAGTTCGGTGGTTTCCCGCGATTTCGACGGCGGGAGGCTGGCGGGCGCCTCCCACGAGTTCGACGGAGGTGGGGGAGGGCTCAGCCGGAAACGCGGGCCGTCGTGCCGCGGACGATGAGGGCCGGCTCGATCAGCTTGCGCCGGGGTTCGAGAGTTGGGTCCTGGATCCGTGCCAGCAGGGTGTTGGCGACATGGGACCCCACAACGTCGCTGCGATTGTCCACGGAGGTCAGGTCCAGGTACCGAGACTTGGCCAGTTGGGAGTTGTCGTAGCCAATCACGGACAGGTCCGCCGGGACGGACAGGCCGCGGGCCTTGGCCGCGGCCAGGGCACCCAGGGCCATGGTGTCATTGGCCGCGAACAGGGCGGTCGTGTCGGGGTGGTGGTCGAGCAGCCAGCAGGCGGCGGCGTAGCCATCCTCCTCCGAGGTCCCCTGGGATTCACCGGCGATCCGGACCTCGACGCCGGCCTCCACGATGCCGCTGCGGAAACCGTCCCGCCGGTGGGCAGCGGCACCTCCGGAGCCCGAAAGGTGTCCGATCCGGGTGTGGCCGAGCCCCAGCAGGTGCTCCGCCGCCATGCGGCCGCCGCCGTCGTCGTCGTTCGTAATGAGGTCTGCTCCCGCGGGAACGCCGTTTCGCCAGCCGGCGACGACTGCCGGAACCCAGGTCCCGGCCATCATGGACTCGCTTGGCTCGGCGGCGATGACAAGGCCCTCCACGTGCATGGACAGCAGGCCGTCCGTGGCCTCCGTGATGCGGTTCTCGCCCGGGCGGGAATCCGCGAGGGTGACCTGGTAGCCGTGGGGTGAAAGGGCGGATTCCATGCCGCGCAGGAGGTCCACGAACCAGAGGTTCCGGAAGTCGTCAATGACCAGCCCGATGCTCTTCGTCTGGCTGCTGGCGAGCGTGGTCGCCGCCCGGCTGGGCCGGTAACCGAGCTCCGACATGGCCGCCCGGACGGCCTCCCGGCGCTTCTCGCTGACCTTCGACGGGTTTTGCAGCACGAGCGAGACCAGCGACGGGGAGACGCCGGCGCTCTTGGCGACATCGTAGATCGTCGGGCGGCGGGTTCGGGGGGTGTTCAACGACATCTGCAGAGCCTTTCACGTCTCATCCGAGGATAACCGGTCAACCATTGACAGGACATATGTACATAGCTACGCTTTTGTTCAGCGCCCGTTTTTGTAGCGCTCCAATTTTCTAGGGTCGGGCCGGCGGCCTGGCCGAATTTCAAAGGAGAAATCGATGGCTGACAGTTTGGGAGTTGCCGTAATCGGCGCCGGAATGGCAGGAAAAGCGCACGCGGCTGCGTACCGGACGGCGTCCGCGCTCTACAGCCCCGTTCTTCCTCTTATCCGGCTGGTCTCCATCGGCGACGTCAACGCCGAGTTCGGTTCCCTCGCCGCGAAGCGTTTTGGCTACGAACGCAATGACACCTCGTGGCAGGCGATCGCCGAGGCCGATGACATCGACGTCGTGAGCGTCGTGATCGCGAACTCCCTCCACCGCGAAGTCGTGGAGGGCCTGCTGGCCGCCGGGAAGCACGTGCTGTGCGAAAAGCCGCTGAGCGACTCCATCGACGACGCCCGCGCCATGGCCGAGGCTGCCCGCAACGCCAGCTCGATCGCCCGCATCGGGTTCACCTTCCGCCGCACGCCGGGCATCGCGTACATCCGCGACCTCATCCGTAGCGGCGTCCTGGGCAACGTCCTGCACTTCAGCGGCCGCTACTGGACCGACTACGGGTTCAGCCCGTCGGCGCCCATGAGCTGGCGCTACAAGGGCGGCCCGGGCTCCGGTGCGCTGGCCGACGTCGGCAGCCACCTGACGTACGTTGCCGAGTTCCTCTGCGGCGACATCAAGTCCATCAGCGGCGGACGCCTCAGTACCGTGATCGACAAGCGCCCGCTGCCGCTTGGCGCCGTCATGGGCCACGACCACGCCGCGGTCAGCGACACCTTCGAGCCGGTCGAAAACGACGACTACGCGGTGTTCTCCGCCGAATTCGAGAACGGCGCCGGCGGCTTCGAGGTCTCCCGTGTCGCGGCCGGCCACGCCAACAGCCTCATCTTCGAGGTCTTTTGCGAGAACGGCGCCGCCCGGTTCGATCAGCGCCGCCCCGCGGAAATCGAACTGTTCCTCAACGACGGCCCGGCCAACGAGAACGGCTACCGCCAGGTCATCCTCGGACCCGGACACCCGTACATCGCCGGCGGCCTGGCCATGGACGCGCCCAGTGTCGGGTTCGGCCAGAACGACGCCTTCGCCTACCAGTCCCGGGCCTTCCTCGAGGAGGTCGCCGGCCTCAGCCAGGCGGACTCCCTGCCCCGCTGCGCCACGTTCGACGAGGGCGTGCGCAACATGGAACTGCTCGGCGCTGTCACTGAATCCGCCCTCAACAACGGAAAGAAAATCACGCTATGAAACTCGGTGTCTACAACGCAATCCTGCACGACCGGCCGCTGCCCGAGGCCCTGAAGGTCATCGCCGGCCTGGGACTGACCGGCATCGAAATCAACACGGGTGGATTCCTGCCGGCCGTCCACGTCCCCACCATGGACCAGATCCTTGAGAGCGACGCGGCCCGCGACGACTACCTCGCGATTTTCGAGGGAACCGGCGTCTCGATCGCCGGCCTGAACTGCAACGGCAACCCGCTGCACCCCAAGCGTGAAATCGGCGAGAAGCATGCCGAGGACATCCGCCGCTCCATCCGGCTGGCGCAGCGGCTGGGACAGGACCGCGTGGTGACCATGTCCGGCCTGCCCGGCGGCGAACCCGGAGCCACCACGGTCAACTGGGTCGTGAACGCCTGGAACTCGGCGGCCCTGGACGTGCTCGACTATCAGTGGGGCATCGCGGCCGACTTCTGGAAGGAAACCGACCGCCTCGCAGCCGATCACGGCGTGAAGGTTGCCCTCGAGCTGCACCCGCAGAACATCGTGTTCAATACTGCCGATGTCCACAAGCTCATCGAGCTGACCGGCGCGACCCACGTGGGGGTCGAGCTGGACGCCTCGCACCTGTTCTGGCAGCAGATGGATCCGGTGGCGGTGGTCCGCGAGCTCGGTCCGCTTGTCTTCCAGGCGGCGGCGAAGGACGTCCGCGTGAACACGGGGAACGCCGCGCTCTACGGTGTCCTCGACAACAGCTTCCGCCGGCTTTCCCCGGAGGAAAGCCGCACCAACCTCGGCGGCGACGAGTGGGCCAACGAGTGGCCCAAGGACTCCGCCTGGGACTTCGTGGCCCTGGGCCGCGGGCACGACACCGCCTACTGGACCGAGTTCCTGCGCGCGCTGTACGAGGTGGACCCCAACATGCTGGTCAACATCGAACATGAGGACGTCTCCCTGGGCCGGATCGAGGGCCTCCAGGTGGCGGCCAAGGTCCTGCGGGATGCTGACGCGGCGCTTTCGGCGTCGCTGCACCTGACGAGCTGAGGGCCTGACGGCCTGGCGGACGACTTCTACGCCGAGTCGCCGGAACGCAGCGGGGTCGCCGGAAACTTCCGGCGATCTGGCACGGTTCCGGCGACTTCGACGGCGGGGCGGGACGAGGCGGTTCGACGGCGGGGCGGCGGGAAGCCTCTAGGAGTAATACCGGCCCAGCGTCTCGGCCTTGAACTCGAAGAAGTTGCCGGCCTCGATGGCGAGCCGGGCGTCGTCCACCATCTTCACCACGAAGCGCTCGTTGTGGATCGAGATCAGGGTGGCCGAGACCATCTCCTTGGCCTTAAACAGGTGGTGGATGTAGGCCCGCGAGTAGTTCAGGCAGGCGTAGCAGTCGCAGCCTTCCTGCAGCGGGCCGAAGTCGCGCTTGTACTTGGCGCCGGAGAGGTTGTACCGGCCGGTGGGGTGGTAGAACGCCGAGTTGCGGGCCACCCGGGTGGGGGAGACGCAGTCGAAGGTGTCCGCGCCGTTCTCAATGGCGGTGAAGATGTCGTCCGGTTCGGAAATGCCCAGCAGGTGCCGCGGCTTGTTCTCCGGCAGTTCCTCGTTGCACCAGCGCACGATCGTGCCGAGGTTCTCTTTCTCCAGCGCCCCGCCGATGCCGAAGCCGTCGAAGTTCATGGCGCCGAGGTCGCGGCAGGCCTTGCGGCGCAGGTCCTCGTACTGGGCACCCTGGATCACCCCAAACAGCGCCTGGTAGGGCTTGCCGGCGCGCTCGTTCGTGAGCCGGAAGTGCTCGGTGATGCACCGTTCGGCCCAGCGCCGGGTGCGTTCCAGCGACTCCTCCTGGTAGCCGCGCGAGTTCTGCAGCGTGGTGAGCTCGTCGAAGGCGAACATGATGTCCGCGCCGATCTGGTGCTGGACATTCATGGAGATCTCGGGGCTGAAGCGGTGCCGGTCGCCGTTGAGGTGGCTCTTGAACCACACGCCTTCCTCGTCCACGTGGGCCAGGCGTTCCTTGCCGGGGGCGACGGCGTCGTCCGGCCCTGAATTGTCCACCGACTTCATGTCGATGACCTTCTTGAACCCAGAGCCCAGGCTCATCACCTGGAAACCGCCGGAGTCCGTGAACGTGGGCCCGCGCCAGTTCATGAACGCGCCGAGGCCCCCGGCCTCGTCCAGGATGTCCGCGCCCGGCTGCAGGTACAGGTGGTAGGCGTTGGCCAGCACGGCCTGTGCGCCGAGCTCGGCAATGGATTCCGGCAGCACGGATTTGACCGTGGCTTTGGTGCCGACGGCGATGAACGCCGGGGTCTGGATCTCCCCGTGCGGGGTGGCGATGGTGCCGGTCCGGCCCAGGAACTCACCGCCGTTGGCGGCAATCTGCCCGGCCGACGGCGGGCACGCCTCGCTCAGGCGTTTGCCCACGCGGAAGGAGAACTCGGACTGCCGGGCAGGCGCGGGGGGCACAGAAGCGAAGTCAGGATTGGCTGGCACGGTTCAAGTGTGCCAGCTAACGCTTCCCTTGCCTTAGTGGACGGGATCCGATGTGGGGTAGTTCTCAGCCCGCCACTTGTCCCAGTAATTACGGACCGCCTCCAGTTGGTGGGCCCCGAGGTCGTAGGTGGACACGATCGCGAGGGATCCGCCGTCGGGCCGGACGTCCTCGATGGCGGGCTGGTCCGCCACGATCAGCAGGCCGTCCCCGTGCTCGGCGTAGTGGTGGACCGTCAGGCCAACCTGATGGTTGCTGCGGAACCACACCTTGCCGGAGAGCTCCTCGCCTGTGGGCAGGGTGAGCGAATACGGGTCCCCGGGCGCCGGGACGTCGCTGAGCCCGAGTTTTTCTATCGCGGACCCGCCAGAGCCGGGCACGGAGAAGAAAAAGGTCCGGCGCTTGCCGTGCGGGTGCCGTTCCAGGGCGAAGCGCAACTGGTGGAGGAAGGTCAGCCAGCCCTGGGTGATGTCCTCGTCCCAGGCCGCCCACTCGGAATTGTGGTCGATCGCAGCCCGGGTGACGCTGACTTCCGTGCCCGTCGGGACAGGTTTCAACGTGAAGACGTCCCCGCCGTCGACCACCAAGGAGGTGTGGTCTGCGCCTTCGACCACATTGGGGCCGAAGTAGATTTCGTTGATTTCGGCCTCTTGGTCATCGGCCACCCAGCCGTGCCATTGGGCGATTTTGGCGGGTTCGCGCAGCATGGTCCAAACTTGCTGCGCGTCAGAATTAATCACAACGCTCAGATTGTTCGTCATGGGGTGAATCTACAACTCCCGGCACCCATCGGGTAGGGCCGAACGCTAAGCCCTATCGGCTAAGCCCTATCGGGCAGGCCCCAACGCCAGGCCCCAGCGGGGCAGGCCCAGCAGGACCACACAGGCCTCAGGCGCGGACTGATTCGAGCTCGTTGCCGATCCGGCGTTCCAGCTCAACGGTGCCAACCGTTTCGGAGCCGCCGTGCGCGCGCAGGAACAGGAGCGCCTCGAGCCGCAGCAGGCGCCATTCGCGTTCCGCGTCCGGGTTCGCGTTGTCGATCGAGCGGAAGATTTCCTTGTCGTACAGGTTCGGCTCGTTGAGCGAGCGCTGGCGTACCTTGGCGTTGATCCTGGCCTTGAACGGGTCCGTTTCCATGGCCTCCGGCGCGCGGAGGAATTTCTCGTAGATCCCGGCGCGCTGGTCCTGCCCCAGCTGGCGGCAGATGTAGCTGGAGAGCGCCAGGGACGACTCCACGGAGGCCCAGCGGTCGGGGTTGCCGTCGAACGGCAGGACGTTGAGCAGGTCCGCGACCGCCAGGGCGTTGTCGGCGTCCTTGAGGGTGACGAAGAGCTCGTGCGCGAGGTCGCTGAGGTCCTTCAGGCAGCTCCCGGACTTGGTGTTGATGCCCTTGGCGAGCCGTTCACTAAGTAGGAGCACGCCGACGGCGCCCGGATGGGCCTCGGCCGCGGCCTCCACGACAGACTCCGGCGTGCCCTCGAGGGCCGGGATCAGCGCCAGCTCCGCGTCGCTGGGACCGCTCACCGCGGGCGGGGCAACGGGCTGGGGAGGAACGACGACGGCGGCCGCCGTGTTGTCGGACTCCGTTGCGTCCCGCACTTCCTCTTCTGGTTCGGGGGAAGGGCCGGACGCCGGAAGTTCGGGGGCGCCGGCGTCGGGGGCTCCGTCGGAGGGGGCGACGGCGCCGAACGCGCCGCCGTCGGAAGAGGCCGGGGGGCCGGGCTCAGCGTCGTCAGTGACCCGGATCATTGATCCCGCCGCGATCCGCAGCACACCGCCGCCGCTGAGCGTCGCCAAAACCATGGCGGGAGTACCAAAATCGTCGGCTTCAACATCCACGCGATGGATCTCGGCGGAGCGGTTTCCGTCGGGCAGGATCAGGTGGTCGCCGGCCCGCAGAGATCCAGCCTGCTGTTCACTGTAGTTCCGGGAGGCTGGGGGGTGGGTCATCGGGAGTCCTTAAAGTTCTCTTGCGGTCCGCCCAACAGTCTACAAAATCCGGTGCGTGAAGTCGGGGACGCAGGGGCCGCCCCGAGCGTCCCCGGACGGCGCGGGACCGAAGGAAGCCGGCTAGTTGCCGACTCCCGCGAAGGCCAGCGCCTGCCGGATCAGGGCCCCCCGGCCGCCGCTGAATTCCAGCTGCACGTCCGTGCTCATGACCTCCTGCGGGGTCATCCAGGTCAGCTCGAGGGCGTCCTGGCGCGGGGAGCATTCGCCGGTGACGGGAATGACGTACGCCAGGGCAACGGCGTGCTGGCGGTCGTCCGTGAAGCCGGTGTGGGACGGAGACGGGAAGTACTCGGCCACCGTGAACGGCACCGGGCTGACCGGCAGCTGCGGGAAGGCAAGCGGGCCCAGGTCCTTCTCCATATGGCGGAGCAGCGCGGCGCGGATGGTCTCGCGGTAGAGAACGCGGCCGGACACCAGGGAACGGACCATGGTGCCGTCCTCGTCGGCCTGCAGCAGCGTGCCGACCTCGTTCACGAACCCGAGAGGGTCCAGCCGGACCGGAACGGCCTCGACATAGACCATCGGCAGCTTGCCCCGCGCTTCGGACAAGTCGTCGTCGGAGAGCCAGCCGGGATTCGGGTCAGGGGTGCGCACATTCATGGTTAAGTTCTACCCCATCCCTGACCCGAACCCCGCGCCGTCCCTCAGAACGCCAGCACCGATTCCAGCGGCTCGCCGGATGCGATCCGTGCCAGCAGCGCCGGTTCGGCGGCGTCAGAGGCCAGTGCCTGGCCCAGCACCTCGGCCGCCGCCTCCGGGGACAGGACGATCACGCCGTTGTCGTCCCCGAGCACCCAGTCGCCCGGATTAACCTGGATGCCGCCGCACTGCACCGGGACATTCACCGCGGAGCCGCCGCTGCGGACCCTTTTGGTGGTCAGGCACGAGGTCCCGCGGGCGAAGACCGGCAGGCCGGTGGCCCGGAGCTCCAGGATGTCGGTGGCCACGCCGTCGACGACGACGCCGGCGGCGCCTCGCGCGGTGGCCGCTGCCGCGGTGACTGCGCCCACCGGCGCGTGCCGGTGGTCACCGGACATGTCCACCACCAGCACCGCGCCGGGGTGCAGCTCCAGCAGGGCACGGTTCATGGCGTAGGCGTCATTCTCAGCGATGCGCACCGTGACCGCCGGGCCCGCCACCTTGACGCCGTCGAGCAGCGAACGGATGGCCGGATCCACGAATCCGTCCTCCAGGAAGTGCCCGATCGTGGGGTAGCTGACGGCGGCGAGCCCCTCGTTAAGCCCCGCGCTCACCGCGCTCACCGCGCTCACCGCGCTCACCGCGCTCACCGCGCTCACCGCGCTCACCGCGCTCACCGCGCTCACCGCGCTCACCGCGCTCACCGCGCTCACCGCGCTCACCGCGCTCACCGCGCTCATGGGGCTTCCGGCGCCGTCGTGCCGGCAACCACGGCCACGCAGTCGATTTCCAGCGCGACGCCCCACAGGCTCACGCAGACAGTGGTCCGCGCAGGCTTGGCCGTGCCAAAGAACTCCGAGTAGACCCGGTTGTAGGCATCGAGCCGGTCGGGATCCGTGAGATAGCCGTTCACCTTGACCACGTGGTCCAGGCCGGACCCCGCCGTCTCTAGCACGGACCGGAGGTTGATGATGGTCTGGCGCACCTGGTCCTCGAAGGTGTCCGGCTGGTCATCCAGCCCGCTGATCGCGGGGATCTGGCCGGCGGTGAACACAAACCCATTGGCGACGACTGCCTGGGAGAAGGGGCCGACGGCGGCTGCGCCACCCGGGATCTGCGCGATCCGGCGGACAGTCCCGTTTACGGGAGGAACAGCGGGGAGCACGGCGTGCGGCGTTGTCATTTGGCAGCCACCGCTTCGGCGGACGGGTCCGTGCTTGCGTCGGTGAACGCGTCAGTGGGGGCGGAGTCGACGGCGTCGATGTTGCCGTGCCGGGTTTCGGTCAGGACAAACAAGGCACCGAGCGAGACGAGGGCGGCGGCCATGATGTACCACGCAATGGAGGAGCTCTGGTGGGTCATACCCAGCAGCCACGTGGTGATGAACGGTGTTGCGGCGCTGCCGAGGAGCCCGGAGAGCATGTAGGCCACGGACAGTCCCGAGTAGCGGACTTTTGAACCGAAGAGCTCGGCGAGGAATGTGGCGATCGGGCCGTAGTTCGCGGCGAAGGCCGTCATCATGGCGAGGTAGGCGATGAAGAGCAGCGGCACGGACTTGGTGTCCATGAGCCAGAACATCGGGAACGCCAGGGCTGCCTCGGCGGCCACTCCGGCGTAGATGATCGGCTTGCGGCCGTGCTTGTCAGAGAGCCGGCCGAAGAAAGGGATCAGGACAAAGCACAAGGCGCAGGCGGCCAGCACGACCCACAGCATCAGGGCCTCCGAGTGGCCCAGTTCCTTCTTGCCGTAGGAGACGCCCGAGGCCACGAGCAGAGTGAAGGTGCTGCCGGTGGACAAGGTGGCAACGCCGCCGAGGATGACCTGCTTCCAGTACTTGGCCATGAGGGCCGCGAAGGGCAGCTTGGCCTTGGCGCCGGCATCCTTGACCGCCTGGAATGACGGGGTTTCCTCGATGTGCAGGCGGATGTAGATGCCCACGGCCACGAGCAGCGCGGAGGCCAGGAACGGGATGCGCCAGCCCCAGGCAAGGAGCTCTTCGGTGCTGACCGTCGAGGCGACAATGAGGAACGCGACGTTGGCGATCAGGGTCCCGGCGGGCACGCCCACCTGGACCAACGAGCCGTAGAACCCGCGCTTGGACGCGGGAGCGTGTTCCACCGTCATCAGGACGGCGCCGCCCCATTCGCCGCCCAGGGCCAGGCCCTGGATGACGCGCAGGAAGAGCAGCAGCAGAGGCGCCATGATGCCGATGCTGTTGTAGTCCGGCAGCAGGCCGATGGCGAACGTGGCGGCGCCCATGGTCAGCAGTGAAATCAGGAGCATGGACTTCCGGCCCAGGCGGTCCCCGAAGTGGCCGAAGATGATGGCGCCCACCATGCGTGCAATGTAGGCGGAGGCGAAGGTGCCGAACGCGAGCATGGTGCCCACGATGGGGTCGAAGCTGGGGAAGAAGATCTTGTTGAACACCAGCGCGGACGCTGTGCCGAATACAAAGAGGTCGTACCACTCGACGGTGGTGCCAATGACGCTGGCTAGGGCGATTTTGCGCATTTTTGCGAGGTCCAGCCGTGCCGTAGCAGCGGCGGCAGTGGTATTTACCATGTGAGCCATCAGTTCTCCAGATGGGGTGCGGGGACGATTGTCCGGTGCAGATAGTCACCAACTATCCTGTGTCAGCCATCACAGTTCAATGGCAAAAAATCCACCAGAAATCCACCAAAATTGTGTGTTCACACAACCCGGAGGCAAGGTTCAGGCAGGCCGCCCTACGCCAGCACCCCAGCCGCACTCAGGCCCACGCAACCACCAGCCTGGCCGCTTGGGAGGGTACTGCGAGGTCGATCCCGGTCAGGTCCTGGAAGCGGTGAAGCCGGTTGAGGATGGTGTTCCGGTGGCAAAAAAGGGCCTGTGCCGTGATGGTGATATTGCCGGTGGACAGGAAGTGGCGCACCGTTTCCTCCAGGCGTTCGCGCTCCCCGCCGCGGCATGGCGAGAGTGCCGAGTCCAGGTCCGCCCACAGATCCAGGCCGGCGTCCTGGAGCTGCTGCTTCGCGAGCCTGGCCCAGGCGCCGGCGGCAGTCAGGGGGCCCTTGTCCGAAGGTTGGAGGAGCAGTGCCAGACGCTCGGCAGTCCGTGCCGCTGCCGGGAGGGCGCGCAGGCCGGCAAAGCCTTCCACATAGCCGCAGGGGATCCCGGCGATGCCGGCCGGGAGATAGGCGGGGCCTTCCTGTTGCGCCCGTCCACTGGCGGGACGGCCGAGGGCCCAGAAAACATAGGCGCTGCCGCCGAATTCGTGCACAAAGAGCTTCTGCGAGGACTGCGGGCCCTGAGCTGCGATGGCGCGCAGTTTCGAGGCTGCCTCCCCGCTGGCGGCAACTATGGAGAACCTGGCGTCAGGATCGGTAACGAGGGCTGCGGCCGCCTGGCTGATCGTGTCTGCGGAAAGTTCAGACTTGCTGAAAAGCCGGGCGATGAACTCGCGGCGGATATTTGATTCTTCCTGTGCCATGCGCACCCGTTCCGCCGAGTAGCTCGAGTGCGTATGGGTGGCGAATTCATCCACGACGCGCCACACCCTGTCCACCCTGGATGTCAGCAGCATGGCGTCTTCGGGATCAGAGATCTGCAGCAGGTCATCCCACAGGATGCTGAAATCCAGCCGGACGGCTGAAATCAGGGCCTCGGGAGAGATCCCTGCCCTTGCTCTCTTGGCGCCCAGCTCGGAGGAGAACTGCATCAGCGAGTCGCGGTCGCCGTTGCGGCCCGCCTGCTGCAACTCCTTGTCCCGCAGCCCGTCCACGAGACGGCGGAACGTCTCGCGGGCAGTTTTGCGAAGTTCCGGGAGGTCAACCCTGTTGCCGGCATATTCGGGGATCTCCTGGACCCGGGCCATGAAGAGGTCCACGAGTTCGTCGAGCCGCCCGTGCAGCCGCTCCACCAGTTCTCCCCAGCGCGCGGCGTTGTCCTGAAAGTTGTGCATTTACACATTCTAGGACCGAAATCCCGTGACGCATTGCTAGTTATTTTGGATGAACCTACTGGAAGAATGGAGTCAGACCCAAGGGTGAGCCACATCACGGGGCAGGCGGCGAAAGATGTCGTCCGTCCGAGGTATCCGGTCCCTAGCAATTTGGAGTATTTCATGGCAAGCAACAACAGCACGRCAGTGACGGGGGTGGAGCGCCCGGACCTACGGATCGTGGATGAGAGTGTCACCCGCAAGGTGGCCCTGGCAGCCCTGGTGGGCACAGCCCTCGAGTGGTACGACTTCTTCCTTTTCACTACGGCCGCGGCGCTGGTGTTCAACGCCCAGTACTTCGTGTCCGAGGACCCCTTCGTCTCGGCGATGAGCTCTTTCGCCACCCTGGCTGTCGGCTTCGTGGCCCGCCCGATCGGCGGGTTCATCTTCGGCTCCTTGGGGGACAAGGTAGGCCGGAAGAAAATCCTGATGGTCACCATCGTGGGCATCGGCGTCGTGACCGGCCTGATCGGCCTGCTGCCGAACTACATGACGATCGGCATTGCGGCCCCTATTATCCTGGTGGCCCTGCGGATCATCCAGGGACTCGCGGTGGGCGGCGAGTGGAGCGGCGCGGTGATCATCGCCGTCGAAAACGCGCCCGTGGCAAAGCGGGCCCGCTATGCTGCGCTGCCCCAGATCGGTTCGCCGATCGGCACCATTCTGTCCTCCGGCGGGTTCTTCGGCATGCTCTACCTCGTGGGCCAAACGAACTTTGACGCGTGGGGCTGGCGAATCCCGTTCATTGCCGCGATCCCGCTGCTGGCCATCTCGATGTGGATCCGCAGCAGGCTCAGTGAATCCCCCGAGTTCGAGGCCCTTATGGAGTCGGGTGAGACCGAGCACGCGCCTATCCGCGGCGTCCTGACCAACAGCTGGCGCCAGATCCTGGTCGGCATGTGCTCCGCTTTGCTGGGCATCGGCGGTTTTTACCTCATCACCAGCTTTGTGGTCTTCTACGGCACCAAGATCCTCAAGATGCCCTACGAAACCCTGCTCTTGGGCTCCCTCCTCGCGGCAACGCTGGAGATCTTTGTCCTCATCTGGGCTGGCCGAATGGGCGAGAAGTTCGGCGCCAGCCGCGTCATTCTGTGGGGCGGCGTGGTCTCCGCGGTTGTGGCCGTTCCGGTCTTCCTGGCTATCGACACCGCGAACCCGGTGCTGGTCATCGGCGCCATGATCATCGGCGTCGCCACCCTGTCCGTCCCTTACGCGGTGTCCGGCACTGCGCTGACCGCCCTCTTTGCCACGAAGGTCCGCTACACGGGCGTAGCCATCACCTCCAACAGCGCCGGCGTTATTTCCGGCTTTATCCCACTTATCGCCACAGCCCTCGTGGCTGCCAGTGGCAATTCATTCTGGCCCGGGGCCATCATCCTGCTGGTTGTGTCGGTTCTGACCGCACTCTCGGGGATTGTCCTGCCGGCCCTCAGCATCGAAGAAAAAGGTATGAAGCATTGAGCACCTCAACCACAGCAGGGCACCTGATTGTTGCCCAGCTCGAACGCGCCGGCATCCAACGCGTCTACGGAGTCCCCGGGGAGAGCTTCCTGGATGTGCTGGACGGCCTCCACGGATCCTCCATTGAAACCGTGGTGACCCGCCACGAAGGCGGCGCCGGGTTCATGGCCCTCGCCGAAGGCCGGCTCACGGAGCTTCCGGGCGTGGCCATGGTGACCCGTGGTCCCGGTGCCGCCAACGCCTTCATCGCCATCCACACCGCGCACCAGGACGCCACCCCGATGATCCTGTTCGTCGGCCTCATCCCGGTGGCGGACCGCGGGCGGGAGTCGTTCCAGGAATTCGACATCAACGCCTGGTTCGGCAGCACCGCCAAGAAGGTCGTGACGCTCGACGACGCCGCGTCCGCCGCCCGCGTGGTGGACGACGCCATCTTCACGGCCCTCAGCGGCCGGCCGGGTCCCGTGGTGATCGGCCTCCCCGAAGACGTGCTGGTCCACGCCATCGAATCCGGCACCGTGGAACCGCGCATCGTCTCCCGCCCGGCACCTGCGGCCCCGGCCCTGGCCGAACTCGAAACCCGGCTGGCCGCGTCCAAGAAGCCCCTCATCGTGGTGGGCGGCGAAGGCTGGAACCAGGCGTCCTCCGACGCGCTGGCCGGCTGGGCCTCCCGCCACGGCATCCCCGTGCTCGCGGATTTCCGCGCCTACGACGCCGTCCCGCACAGCAGCGACTCCTACGCCGGCTACCTCGGCTACGCCCGCAGCGACGCCAACGCCCGCCGCCTCGATGAGGCCGATCTGCTGGTCTTCGTCGGCTGCGTCCGCGCTGACGTGCTCTCCGACGGCTACAAACGCGGACTGGATGCCGTCACGGTCGTCGTCCACCCCGGCGCCGATCTGCTGGGCCACTTCGGCCGGCTGGACCAACACATTCCGGCCCACGTCGCGTCCTTCGCCAACGCACTTGCCGGCACGGAATCCGCGGTGGAACCCGCGGCCGGCTGGCTGGCCGGGGCCCGTGCGGACTACGAGAAGTTCTCCACCGCGCAGCCGGACGGCGGCACCGGTGTTGACCTCGCCGTCGTGATGGAAATCCTCAAGCAGGAAATGGACGACGACGCCGTCATCACCTACGGCGCCGGGAACCACTCGTTGTGGCCGGCCCGCTATCTGAAGCACAATACGGCGAACTCGCTCGCCGCGCCCCGCAACGGTGCCATGGGCATGGGAATCCCGGCGGCGGTGGCTGCCTCCCTGGCCTACCCGGGACGGCAGGTGATCTCCGTGGCCGGCGACGGCTGCTTCATGATGAATGGCCAGGAAATGGCCACGGCCATGGGCCACGGCGGGAAGTTCATCGCCCTCGTGGTGGACAACGGCATCTTTGCCACGATCCGTGAGCACCAGGAAGGCCACTACCCGGGCCGGCCCTCGGGCACGCACATGACCAACCCGGACTTCGCCGCGCTGGCCCGGTCCTACGGCGGCTACGGAGAACGCGTGGAGAGGGCAGAGGACTTCGGCGCCGCCTTCCGCCGCGCCGTCGAATCCGGGCTGCCGGCAGTCCTGCACCTGCCGCAGGACCCCACCACCCGCTCACCCAAGACCGCCAGCAACTGACCGGAGCCCGTCATGATCACCCTGCACAACATCATCAACGGTGAGATCGCCCCAGAGGCTGCGGCGGACGGTTCAGCTGCCGCCACTCTGCCGTTCTTCGACCCCGCCACCGGAGTCCAGCTCGGCACCGCGCCGGACAGCGACGACGCCACGGTGGACCGCGCTTTCCAGGCCGCCCACACCGCTTTCCAGAGCTACAAGCGGACCACCCCGGCCGAACGCCAGGCCATGATGCTCAAACTCGCTGACCTCATCGAGGCCAACGTCGACAGGCTCCTCGACGCTGAAGTGGCCTGCACCGGCAAGCCCCGTCAGGTCACCCGCGAGATCGAGATCCTCCGCGGCGCCGACCAGCTGCGCTTCTTTGCCGGCGCCTGCCGCGTGGTGTCCGGGACCGCGCAGACCGAATACGTCCGCGGCTTTTCCTCCACCGTCCGGCGGGAACCCCTCGGCGTGGTCGCCCAGATCACCCCGTGGAACTACCCGTTCATGATGGCCATCTGGAAGATCGGACCGGCGCTCGCCGCCGGCAACACCCTGGTCCTGAAACCGGCGGACACCACACCCTGGTCCACCCTGGTCCTGGGCGAGCTGGCGCAGGAGGCTTACCCGGCCGGCGTCGTGAACGTCATCTGCGGCGGCCGGGGGACCGGTGCCGCCATGGTGGACCACGAGATCCCGGAAATGGTGTCCATCACCGGCTCCACCCGGG
The DNA here is from genome assembly GCF_056406615.1 of Arthrobacter sp. P1_B3. Taxonomy (NCBI): domain Bacteria; kingdom Bacillati; phylum Actinomycetota; class Actinomycetes; order Micrococcales; family Micrococcaceae; genus Arthrobacter; species Arthrobacter sp. P1_B3. The sequence goes on from NZ_JBFTZV010000010.1 coordinate 66,429, forward strand.
CCGGGGCACAGGTGATGTCCGCGGCGTCGAAGACCCTCAAGGACGTCCACCTCGAACTCGGCGGCAAGGCACCCGCGATCGTCTTCGCGGACACCGACATTGACCTGGCGGCCAAGGAGATCGCGCTCGGTGCGTTCTTCAACGCCGGGCAGGACTGCACCGCCGTGACCCGTGTGCTCGTGGAGGAATCCATCCACCAGGAGTTCGGCTCCGCGCTCGCCGCGGCGGCCGCGGCGCTGCAGGTCGGCGGCGACGCCGCGGACCTGGGTCCGCTGAACAGCGCCGCGCAGCTGGACCGGGTGGAGGGCTTCATGTCCCGGCTTCCCGCGAACGCCAGGGTCCTGGCCGGGGGCAAGCGGACGGGCGCCGGCTTCCACTTCGAGCCCACCGTGATCGATGGAGTGTTCCAGGCCGACGAGGTGGTCTGCGAGGAAATCTTCGGACCCGTGGTCACCATCCAGCCCTTCCGGGACGAGTCCGAGGCCGTGGAGCTCGCCAACGGCACGAAGTACGCGCTGGCCTCCAGCGTCTGGTCGAACAACCACGGCGTCGTCACCCGGGTATCCAACGAACTGGACTTCGGCGCCGTGTGGATCAACTGCCACCAGGTGATTCCGGCCGAGGCCCCGCACGGCGGGTTCAAGCACTCCGGCACCGGCAAGGACCTCTCCGTCTTTGGCCTGGAGGATTACACCCGCATCAAGTCAGTCACCACGTCCCACCGCTAAAAGAACCACGCTAGGTAATCCCATGAAACTCGACCTGCTGCTGCGCAACGCGGACATCCTCACCATGGATAACCGCCGCCCGCAGGCCACCTCGCTGGGGGTCTGGCAGGGCCGGATTGTAGGCCTCGACGGTGACCTGGACTCGATGGAGGCCGCCGAGGTCCTGGACCTCGGCGGCGCCACCGTGACTCCCGGCTTCATCGACGCCCACTGCCACACCACCTGGTTCGGGCTGGGCCTGGGCGAGCTGGACGTCTCCGCCGCGCGCGGACTGCACCAGCTCTACGCCCTGCTGGAGGCCGGTATGGCGGCAGACAGCGCCGCAGGGCCCGGGGCAGAGCACGGGTCCAGCCCGGCGTCGGGCTGGCTGCTGGCCACCGGCTTCAGCCAGCAGCAGCACGGCGGCGAGTTCCCGGACATCGCCGTCCTGGACCGGATCACGGGAAACCGGCCCCTGTTGATGCGGCACAACTCCGGCCACATGGCCGTAGTCAACACCGCCGCGCTCCGGCTGGCCGGCGCCGAACCGGCGTCGTTTCCGGACCCCGACGGCGGCGTGATTGTCCGCGACGGCGCCGGCCGTCCCACGGGGCTGGTTCAGGAAACCGCGCAGCAGCTGATCCAGCAGCTGATCCTGCCGTACTCGTCCGAGGCGATCGAAGCCGCACTGGACCGGGCCACCAGCCACTACGCCGCGGAGGGCATCACGAGCTTCACCGAGGCCGGGATCGGCGGCGGCTGGATCGGCCACAGCCCCGTGGAGCTGGCCGCCTACCAGCGGGCGGCGGCCGGAGGCAGACTCCACGCGCGGGCACAGCTGATGCCGGTCCTTGATGTGCTCCACCCGCTCGGCGGACAGGACCCGCAGGACCCGGCACCTGCCGGTCTGGACCTGGGCATCGCCAGCGGATTCGGCGGCGACTTCCTGTCCCTGGGCCCGGCGAAGGTGTTCCTGGACGGTTCGCTGCTCGGCGAAACGGCCGCGGTCAGCCAGGACTACTGCAGCCACGGCGGGACGGACAACACCGGCAACACCGGCTACTTCCAGGCGGAACCGGAGGCGCTCCGGGCAAAGATCGAGGCCGCCTACGCGGCGGGCTGGTCGATCGCGGCGCACGCGATCGGCGACAGCGCCGTTGACCTCGCGATCGAGATCATCACCGGCTGCGCCGCGAAATACGGCCCCCGGACCGTGCCCAACAGGATCGAACACGCCTCGATGACGCGGCCGGAACAGCTTCCACGGCTTGCCGCAGCCGACATCGCCGTCACCCCGCAGGCCAGCTTCTTTTTCGACGGCGGGGACGGTATGACGCTGTCCCTCGGGCCGGAACGGCTCGGCTGGGCCTACCGGGCCGCGTCGTTCCTTGCCACGGGGGTGACTCTCGCCGGCAGCTCCGACCGCCCCGTGGCGGACGGCAACGTGCTCCGCGGCATGCAGGCCTTCGTGGACCGGCGCACCGCCTCGGGCGCCGTTTTCGGGAACCCGGACGAGCGGCTGAGCCCGCTCCAGGCCCTGGCGGCGTATACCACCGGAGCCGCAGCAGCCACAGGCACGTCCGGCATCAAAGGCTCACTGACCACCGGGAAGCTGGCCGACTTCACCGTCCTGTCCGGGTCCCCGCTCACCGCGGGCAGCATCGCCGAACTCCAGGTGCTGGCCACCGCCGTCGGGGGGACGTTTACGTTCCGGACGCCCGGCCTCTCGTCCCCGGTTGCGGTCGATTCGGCCGCAACCGGTCCATTCTTCAACCCAGCTACCAACCGTTCATAGGGGAACACCGTGACTACTCACACCATTTTCAGCACCCGCGACGCCGCGTTCGTGCGGGACTTCCACATCATGAGCGAATTCGGCGCGACCGAGAACGGCGGCGTGGACCGGCAGGCGGCCAGCGTGCCGGACGGCCAGCAGCGGCAGTGGCTCACGGGCCTGCTGGAGGCCAAGGGCTTCACCGTCCGGTTCGACCGGGCCGGCAACCAGTGGGGTCTGTACGAGGCCGTGCCGGGTGCGCCGTTCGTGGTGGTGGGCTCCCACATGGACTCCCAGCCGACGGCGGGACGCTACGACGGCGCGTACGGCGTCCTTGCCGCAGCCCACGCGGCGTTTCGGCTCGTGGAGCAGTGGGCCGCGGCCGGGGCCGCCGGGCAGCCCCGGTTCAACATCGCGGTGGTCAACTGGTTTAACGAGGAGGGCTCCCGCTTCAAGCCGTCCATGATGGGCTCCTCCGTCTACACCGGAAAGCTCGACCTCGAGACCGCGCTGGCCACCACGGACACGGCCGGAGTCTCGGTCCGCGAGGCGCTGGACGCGATCGGCTGCCGGGGCAGCTACGAGGGCCCCGAAGCCGCCTACTGCGCCGAGATCCACATTGAGCAGGGCCGGAGCATGGAGCGCGAAGGCATCACCATCGGCCTGGTGAACTCCAACTGGGCGGCCAACAAATACGAGTTCGTGGTCCATGGCGAGCAGGCCCACACGGGCTCCACTGTGATTGCCGACCGGAAGGACGCGCTGCTGGGTGCCTCCATGATGGTGGTCGCCGCCCGGGAACTTGCCGACACCTTCCCCGGCGTGCTGCACACGTCCGTGGGGCAGCTGAACGTCTACCCCAACTCGCCCGTCGTGGTGCCGTCGCGGGTGAGCCTGCTGCTGGACCTGCGCAGCGCCGATGAAGCTGTCCTGGCCGAGGCGGACGCCTTGCTGGACGAGCGGATCGCCGGGATCGAGAGGCTGGCGAACGTCACGGTGGAGCGCAACCACGCCCACACCTGGCCCGTGACCCCCTACCAGCCAGAGGGCGTTGAACTCGCGGCCAAAGTGGCGGCCGACCTGGGTCTGGCGAACAAGCAGGTCATGACCCTGGCCGGGCATGATTCGACCAACATGAAGGACCTGGTCCCGACGGTGATGCTGTTCGTGCCCAGCGTGGACGGGATCTCACACAACGAGCACGAATACACCACGGACGAGGACATCGTGGCTGGCCTGACGACGCTCACAGAGGTAGTGAACCGGCTCTGCAACGGGGCGCTGGAGGACTGACCGCGGGCCCGGCTGTACCTCCGAAGGAATCTCAATGATGTTGTCAATGGATTCCTGAGGCCTATGGCTAGGGGCCGAGGCACTTGGCGGTCGTCGTTCCGGGATATGGTCTGCGGGTTTTGCTGTTGCTCATGGACTGTTCCTTTCACGTGGGCGGGGCGGCACCTGTACCGGTGTCCCTTCTCCCCCACCAGCAGGGCGACTAAGAGAACGGCTCCCAGCGCCCGCGGCGGTTGGTACACACGATTTCGAAGAGCGCCCACTGACGGTCTAGCTCAGTCCCAGGCACCGTCCGGCGGTCTGCTCACGGGTCGGATTTGCGAGTAGATTGTTCACATCCGCTGAGTGCCCGCGTATCAGCGAAACGAGCACGTGGACAGGGATCCGGATGGGCCGGCCGTACCGCATTGACACTCACCAGCACATCGTTCCGCCTGGGTATGCGCGCTGGATGCTTGAAAAGGGCATCCGCCCCGGCGGCATTGGCCTGCCGTCGTGGTCCGAGCGCTCAGCGTTGAAGTTCATGGACAGGCACGACGTGCAGACCGGCATCTTGTCCCTGTCCACGCCCGGCGTGTACTTCGGGGACGCTGCGGAGGCACGGCGGCGGGCGCGGGAGATCAACGAATACAGTGCAGAGGTGGTCGCGGCCCGGCCTGAGCGGTTCGGGTTCTTCGCGACGCTCACGCTGCCGGACGTGCAAGGCGCCCTGGCGGAGGCCCAGTACGCCCTGGACACCCTGCTCGCGGACGGGATCGTATTGCTGGCCAACAACGCCGGCCGCTATCTGGGCGATCCTGGCTTTGAGCCTCTGCTGGAGTTCCTGCACCACCGCCGGGCCGTAGTGTTCATCCACCCCGCTGAGCTGCCCGCTCCGGCGGTGCCGGGCATACCCGCCTTTGCCGCAGATTTCTTGCTCGACACCACCCGCACCGCTATCAGCCTGATCCTGTCCGGTGCGATGGAAAAGTTCTCGGGAGTCAGGTTCATCCTGGCTCACGCGGGCGGCTTCGTGCCTTACATCGCCTACAGGATCCTGCTGACGATGCTCAACGATAAGGACCTGGCCCTCAGCGCGCTGGCGGCGCTGGGAGATAAGAAGCAGTCCATCTTGCGGCGGTTTTATTACGACGTGGCCCTGTCTGCCAGCCCGGCGGCCCTGCCCAGCCTGCTCGAGGTAGCTGACCCGAGCCGCATCACATACGGAACTGACTTCCCGTTCGCACCCTCTGCGGCGATCGATTTCCTGAATATGGAGTATGAGAATTATCCGCTGGACCCCTCCGTGCGCGCGGCGATAGACCGCGGCAATTCCGAGGCGCTTTTTCCCCGGCTGAGGCCTGAGCAGACTTAGTTCTTATTGTGCGCGTTGCGCTCCCTGGCAGGCGGGGTTCCGGTGGAGATCTTCCTGTCTCTCGGGCTCGTCGCCGTTTTTCGCAGCGAGGACCTTTCCACCCGGTGCGTCGCTGCATGTTGGCGGGAAGGGCCTTGGCAGTCACACGTGGCGGGCAAGCTCACGGACAGGCGTGCTGTGAACCCGTCGGGTTCCTCATCGAAGGAGGTGGAGATGGAGCCGACGACGGTTCCGTCTTCGAGTGCGAGACGGGACCGGCGAAGGCCTGCCGTTTCAGTGGGAGCGGCAGGCTGGTGCTGCTCCGTGAGGATGCTTTGATCCCATTCGCGCATGAAGAGATGCCGTGCGCGCGGAGTGTCGTCGTGCCCCGGAGAGGTAGAAGACGCGCAGGAGCCGCCGGTCGTAGCGGCGGGGCCGGTACCGGGCATGCTCAGCAGCACCTGGGGTGGACGATCCGGCCCGGGATGTAGAGGATGTTCTGGCCGTGGGCGACGAGGATGGCGATCAGGAGCGCCGGGCCGCCGTGGTTCAGGTCGGTCGCCCAGACGACCTCGTCGCCGTCGCCGAGTTTCAGGACGGAGGCGATGAGTTCCAGCAGGGCCGGTTCGTCGTTAGGGATTTTCTGCGAGAGCAGCCGGTTTCCGTCGGCGTCGATCACGACGCAGTGATGATGGGCTTTGCCGGCGTCAATGCCGGCCCATAGATGCACCAAAACAGCCTCCAGTCTGTCGGATGGGTGGAACCCGGCAGATAACCGCGCCGTCGTGTCCCTATCCGGCGATCAAGTCGCGTCTCTCAATCAGCGGTCGGGTCATCGCGGGGCGGCGGGCGGCCAATCCTTCGAAGCCGTCACGACACCAATCGTCCGGCCACAGCAACAAAGCCATACCCGCCACCCCCGGGTAGCCACGACCCCACAACGGCCACGGAACCACCCGACAACACCATAAGGAACAGCCACAGGCGCACGGGAGGGACCGTCAGGCGCCTTCCGGCTTCGCCGAAATCCAGAGCATCGCCCCGTTGGGGTTCTCCGGCAGCTCGACCGCATCGGGGTTGGCCACGTGCAGGGTCCGCCCGAACGCCTCTTCCGTCAGACTGACCGAGTGCCCCGCGGCCGCCAGGCGGTCCCGCAGGGCGGACAGGTCGCCGGTGTATTCAAAGCCCAGGCCGGACCGGGCGGCGCCGCCGGCGGGCCGGACCATCAGCACGCCGCCGTTCTTCGCCGTGAAATCCGCCGTTTCGTCATCGTCCGGTGCCGGGCGCAGCCGTGCGCCCATGTTCCGCAGGGTTTGCGCGGCGGCGGCCGCGTCCGGGGTGAACCAGACCTCGACGACAGCGAGGGCCGGATCGGCGTCCGCGCACTGCGCGCCGTGGGCGGCCTTGTCCGCGAAGAAGCCGAAGCCGTCCTCGCCCGTGATGCGGCACGTGTCGCCGTGGCGGGCGCTGACCAGCTCGGCCGGGGTGGTCCCGTCCTCCACACCCGCGGCGTTGGTGCGGCGCGCGAACTCCGCCAGATCCCCGACCTCGACGCCGAAGTCCGTCTTGCCATCCAGCACCATTCCGGCACCGGCGTCCCCGCCGGGATGGGCGCCGGCGGCGACGCGGTGCAGGGCGAGGCGGCCCGAGCCGGCGTCGAACTCCTGCCAGTCGCCGTCGTCGACCGTCCGCACCATGCCGAGGGCGGACAGCAGACGCTCCCACTGGTCCATGCGGGAGGTGTAGTGGATCGGGCGGACGCGCAGCATGGGATCTCCTGGTGACGTACGGATGTGGCTCCACCTGCCATGGTGCCACCAAAGCACTCATCCGGTCAGCCCCACGGTGCACAATGGGGCCATGGCTGTTGAACTCGAGGAATTGCTGGTGAAGGACGCCGCCGAGTGGCGCGCCTGGCTGGAGCACCATCATGCGCAGAGCCCCGGCGTGTGGCTCGTGCTGCACAAGAAGGGCGGTTCGGTGACCGAACTGGACTACGAGGCCGCGCTGCAGGAGGCGCTGTGCTTCGGCTGGATCGACGGGCAGGGCCGGAGACGGGACGAGGAAAGTTCCTTCCAGCGGATGACCCGGCGGGGACGCAAGAGCGTGTGGTCGGCCCGGAACGTGGAACGGATTGAACGCCTGGAGTCGGCGGGGCGGATGGCCCCGGCCGGCCGGGCCGCCGTCGAGTCCGCCAAGGCTGACGGGCGCTGGGAGGCCGCCTATTCGGGCTCAGCGACGGCGGAGGTTCCGGATGACCTCGCCGCGGCCATCGCGGCGGAGCCCCGGGCGCAGGCGATGTTCGAGGTCCTGACATCCGTGAACAGGTATGCCCTGATCTACCGCACCAACTCGGTCAAGCAGGCCTCCACCCGGGAGAAGAAGATCGCCGGGTTCGTGGAGATGCTCGACCGGTTCGAAACGCCGTACCCGCAGACCAAGCGGCCCCCTGAGCCATAAGGGCCGGACGCCGCGGACCCAGCGAATTCCCAGCGGCCGTCCGGGCTGCAGGTAGTTGCCTCTGGCAGAATGTGGCGGATGTTCCTTGCCCAGCGTGCCCCGCGACCCCCTGCCCGCCCGCCGCTGACGTCCCAGCGGCGGCTCTTCTTCGTGGCAGCGGGCATGCTGATCGCAGGGGAGACGATCTTCTGGACCGTGCTCGCCGCCGTGCAGTCGAACAGCGGCGTGGCCGCCCTGGACGCGCCCGTGCACGATCGACTCGTGGCGTCCCGGAACCCGCTCGCCACCGCTTTCCTGGCGGCCGTGACCACGGTGACGTCGCCGCTGTGGATGACGGTGATCGGCTGCGCGGTGGCGCTGGCCTGGGCGGTCTGTAAACGGGAAGTCTGGCGTCCCGCCCTGCTAATCGGCGCCATGGCGGCCACCTTCGCGGTGTCCACGCTGATCAAGCACGACGTCGGCCGGGGCAGACCCGCCGCCAGCGACTTTCTGCTGGGACCGGATGATGCCCTGTCATTTCCCTCCGGCCATACCTTCGGTGCCGGCGTCTTCCTGTGCGTCGTCAGCTACCTGCTGGTGGCGGCCCGCGGAACGCGGACGAGCAAACAGTCGACGTCGGTGCTCGCCTTCGCGGCCGCAGCCGCTGGGACGCTGGTGGTCGCCCTCAGCCGCCTGTACCTGGGCTATCACTGGCTGACGGACGTGCTCGCCGCCATGGGCCTGGCGCTCGCCGTTACCGGGATCGTGATCCTGGCCGACGCGCTCCGCGCCTCTATGGCGCCGCGGCCGGTACCCCTGACACGGGCCGCGCTCCCGACGCGGCCCGGGCCGGCGGAGGTTCGCCCGGCGGCGGTCCGCCTGTCAGAGCCAGGCCCGTCAGAGCCCGACGCCCATCGCCTGGGCGATCACCACCGCCGAGGCTGAGGACCACGCCTGCGGGTGGCACGACGCCGGATAGGGCACCGCGACGCCCGAGTCCTCGGCCCGCACCCCTGCGAACACCTCCGGCAGCCGGTGCCCGAAGGAGGCCGCCGCCGCGAGCAGGCCATCGGCGAGGATCCGGCCCTCGGCGATGAAACCGTCGGCCAGGAGGCCGCGGATCGCGATGGCGGTGTCGTGGCTCCAGACCGAGCCGCAGTGGTAGCTGAAGGGCCAAAACCCTGCGGCCCGCCGCGAAATCGTGTGCACGCCGTAGCCGGAGAACAACTCGGGGCTCACCAGCCGGTCCGCCACGATCCGGGCCTCGGCCGCGTCCAGGATGCCCGTGCCCAGCAGGTGTCCCATGTTTGAGCCGGGGATGTCCAGGGGAACCCCGTGTCCGTCCAGGGCGATGGCCGGGAACGGTCCGCCGTCGTCCTCAACCCAGAAGCGCTCCCGGAACCTGAGCCGGAGGGCAGCGGCGAAGTCGCGCAGTGCCTGGCCGCCGGGTTCGCCGAAGGCGTCGAACAGCTCCGCCGTTTCCATCGCTGCCTGGTACGCGTAGCCCTGCACCTCGGACAGGGCAATCGGCCCCTCGGCCTGGAGTCCGTCGCGGAACTGCATGGCGTCCCGGGAGTCTTTCCAGCCCTGGTTGCTCAGGCCGTGCCCGGACGCGTCACGGTAGCTGAGGAACCCGCCGTTGCCCGGTGCACCGTTGCCCGCCGTGCCGTCCGCTGCACCGACCGTTCCGTTGGTGCCGGCAGCGAGCAGCCATTCCGCGGCGCGTGCCGCGTTCGGCAGCAGCGACCGTACGGCGTCGTCGTCCCGGCCGGCGCGCCAGAGTTCGCCGAGCAGGCAAAGCCACAGCGGGGTGGAATCCACGGCACCGAAGTACACCGGCGGCAGACGCAGGCCCTGGCTCTCCAGCACAAGCTCCTTGGACCGCAGCTCGTGCAGGATCTTGCCCGGTTCCTCGGCCGCCGCGGCGTCCGTGCGGGTGCCCTGGAAGGCTGCAAGTGCGCGCAGCGTGCCCGCCGCCAGACCGGTGTCCGGTCCGGTGTCCAGCGGCAGCAGCAGCCGCGCGGCCCACAGCGAATCCCGCCCGAACAGCGTGAAGTACCAGGGCGCCCCGGCGGCGATGAACGGAGCGTCCGGCAGTTGGCGGGTGGCCAGACGGAGCCCGGCCACTTCATCGAGGGAGTTATCCAGGAGCAGGCCCAAGGCTCCGGCCGGTCCGGTTCGCGGCGGCCGGGCTGCGGGCGGGCGGGCCGCCACCACAGCGGCGTCGTCGTCGGTGAGGACGGCCTGCCATTCGGCCTCGAACGGCCGGCCCCGGCCCAGGGTTCCGCGCCAGGTAAGGTGCCCTTCCGGGGTGACGGCGCCAGCGGCCGCAACCGTCAGGGTCTTGCCGCCCTCCTTCCAGCGCAGCGCGGACTCATCGGCAGAGACCGGCCCGGACGCGTCGCGGAAACGGCTGAGGCGGATCTGGGCCATGTCGGTGAAGTCCGCGGCAAGTTCAATGTCGATTTCGACGTCGAGGGACTCCAGTGAGGTGCGCAGCTGCAAGGTGTGCCGCACCACGCCCGGCGTCACGGTCCAGGTCTGGAAGAGCTCGACGGCGGGATCCTCAGTGGGTCCCGGGATGCCCCGGACCAGGCCCCGGACGCGCAGGACACCACCGGGCTCGGTCTCGACGGTCGCCGGTTCGGGTTCCAGGCCGTTGACGCGCACGAGCGCCCGGCACAGCATCCGGGTGTCGCCGTGGAGCAGCCCGGTGAACCCGGCCGGATCAGCAGCCTCACCGGCTCCGGGCGGCTTGACCTCGCCGGCCAGGCGGCCGTCCGGATCGAGCCACAGCTGCGTGGGGGCGGCAACGGAGCAGTATTGGCGGTGCAGGCCAGGCTGAACAGTCATCCGCCCACCCTATCTGCAGAGCACGATTACGGAGACTGCTGCTCATCCACCGGGAAGGCCACGGCCTCGCCCACCACGCGAAGCCGAAGCTCCGTGCCGGGACGGGCGATCGAGGCGTTCCAGTGCCGGATGGTGATGATTTCCCCGCCGCCGGGGTAGCGGTGGTCCGGGACGGCGCCGGCGGCAAGGACCGGCGGAACCGGCAGCTGGAGCCGCACCGTGGTCTCGGGGCCGAAGTAGTCGGTGTCCACCACGGTGCCGCGGATGGGGCCGTCCTCGGAAATACGGATCTGCTCGGGCCGCAGCATCAGCTGGACCCGGCCCTGGGCCGGCGGGCGGCGCACGGGGATCCCGCCGAGCGAACACGTGGCCAGGGAGCCTTCCATCCAGGCATCCAGGATGACGGCGTCGCCCAGGAATTCGGCGGTGGCACGGTCCGCCGGGCGGGTGTAGACGACGAACGGGTTGCCGATCTGGGCCAGCCTGCCGCCGCGCATCACGGCCACCTGGTCGGCGAAGGACAGCGCCTCGGCCTGATCATGCGTGACCAGGATCGTGGTGACGCCTGCATCCTTCAGGACCTGGGCCACGGCGCGGCGGGTGGCCACCCGCAGGCCGGCGTCCAGGGCGGAGAACGGCTCGTCCAGCAGCATGAGCGCGGGCTTGCGGGCCAGCGCCCGGGCCAGGGCGACCCGCTGCTGCTGGCCGCCGGAGAGCTGGTGCGGGCGGCGCTTGGCCATGGCCGGGTCCAGGGAGACCATTTCCAGCAGCTCGCCGACCCGCGCCTTGACGCCGCGGTGCCCGCCGGGGAGTTGCGCGGCGTCCAGGCCAAAGGAGATGTTCTGCCCGACGGTCAGGTGCGGGAACAAAGCGCCGTCCTGGGCCACGTAGCCGACGTGGCGCTTGTGGGCGGGGACCCAGGCGTTCTCGCCCGCCACCTTGCTCCCGTTGAGCGAGATGCTGCCGGTGTTCGGATGTTCGAAGCCGGCAATCAGGCGCAGGAGTGTGGTCTTGCCGGAGCCGGACGGCCCCACGATCGCCGTCGTTCCGCCCCTGGCGACGGAGAGGTTGACGCCCCTGAGGACGGCCTGGGGGCCAAAGTTCTTGGTGACCGCGTCGATTTCCAGGTGGCTGTTGGTGCTGGTGGCCACGGAGGCCGCGACTCGCGGCTCGGGCAGACGCGAGGGGGCCTCACGCGACGGGTAAACATCGGTCACTGTCCGGCTACTTTCTTGGACTGCTGGAAGAGGAGGTAGGTCATGGGCGCCGAGATCAGGATCATCAGCAGCGCATAGGGGGCGGCGCCAGCGTAATCGATCTCGCTGCTCTTGCTCCAGAACTCTGTGGCGAGGGTGCGCGTCCCGTTGGGCGAGAGCAGGAGGGTGGCGGTGAGTTCGTTGACGATCCCCAGGAACACCAGGGCGGCGCCGCCGGCCGCGGCGGGAGCCGTGAGGCGCAGCGTCACGCGCAGGAAGGCCAGCAGCGGCGGCTTCCCGAGCACCTGAGCGGCCTCGTCGAGTTCCTTCGGTGCCTGGGACAGCCCCGAGCGGATGTTCACCAGGGCCCGGGGGAGGAACAACAGCACATAGGCCGCGATGAGCAGCGCTGAGGTCTGGTACACGCTGGGCACCATCCGGATGCTCACGGTCACGAAGGCCAGGCCCACCACAATCCCGGGCATGGAGCTGGTGATGTAGTTGGACAGCTCCAGGGTCTTGCTGAACCAGCCGGGACGTCGCACGGCCAGATAGGCCATGGGGAACGCGACCACGGTGGTGACGACGGCCCCCGCAAGGCCGTAGGCCAGGGTCTGCAGGAGGGCCGGCATGAATTCCTCGGCTGCCCAGATTTCCGGGCCGCCGGCGACGATCCAGCGCAGCACAAACGTCAGCGGCAGGCCGAACGCCAGCCCGGTGAGGGCGATCAGGGACAGCTGGGCGGGGACCTGGTAGGCGTGCAGAGGCAGGCGTAAGGCGCGTGCCTGGGCGCCCGAGCCGATCCTGGCGTACCGGGCGCTGCCGCGGCTGCGGACCTCCACGAGCAGCAGGATCAGGCACAGGAACACCAGCACGCTGGCCAGCATGTTCCCCGCGGTCCCGTTGAAGGTGGACTGGTACTGCACCATGATCGCGGTGGTGAAGGTGTCGAAGCGGATCATCGCGAACGCCCCGTATTCGGCCAGCAGGTGCAGCGCGACCAGCAGCCCGCCGCCGGTCATGGCGATGCGCAGCTGCGGCAGCACCACGCGGAAGAACGCGCGCCAGGCGCCGAGCCCGAGGGAGGCGGCGGACTGTTCGATCGCCGGGTCCAGGCGGCTGAGCGTCGCGGCCGCCGGGATGTACACAAGCGGGAAATAGGACAGGGTGGCGATCAGGACCCCGGACCACAGCCCGCCGAGGGAGGGCACCGCGGAAACCCAGGCGTAGCTGTTGACGAAGGCGGGGATGGCCAGCGGCGCGGCGAGCAGCACGGCCCACCATTTCCGGCCCCTGAGGCTGGTGCGTTCGACCAGCCACGCGCCGCCGACGCCCAGGACCAGGCACAGCGGCACCGTCACCACGGTCAGCAGCACGGTGTTCAGCAGGAGTTCGCCCACGCGCGGGCGCAGGATCAGGGCGGCGGCGGTGTCCCAGCCAGTGGAGGCCGTCATGAAGACCACGTAGGCCAGGGGCACCAGGGAAAACAGGGCGATCAGGACCGCAATGATGGACACGACAGAGACGCCGAAAGGCGGGCGGGGACGTTTGCCCCTGCCCGCCGTCGTCGTGTTCCCAGATGGACCGGGGACCGCCAGCTTGCTAGTCACTGCTGCTACAGCAGTCCTGCCTGGGTCATCAGCTCGGTGACCTTGGCGGAATTGAGCTTGGCGGGATCCACTGTGGGTGCCTGCAGCTCCTTGAGCGGAACCAGCTTGTCGTTGGACGGGACGTCCGAGGCGACGGCGTACTCGAAGGAGGTGCCCTTCTGGAGCACTTCCTGGCCCTTCTTGCCGGTGATGAACTTCAGGAAGGACTGGGCCGCTGCGGCGTTCTTGGAGGACTTCAGCACGCCGCCGCCGGAGATGGAGACGAATGCGCCCGGGTCCTGGTTCTTGAAGTAGAACGGCGTGACGTTGTTGGAGTTCTCGCCGGTCTTGGCCTGGTCGCCGTAGTAGTAGTAGTGGTAGATCAGGGCGGCGTCCACTTCGCCGGCGTTGACGGCCTTCATGGCCGTGCTGTTGCCCTTGTACGCCTTGGAGTTCTCTTTCATGCCCTTGAGCCATGCCTGCGTGGCGGCTTCACCCTTGAGTTCCAGCAGGGCCGAGACGATCGCCTGGAAGTCGGCGCCGGACGGGGAAGCGGCCCATTTGCCCTTCCACTCGGGGTTGGCCAGATCCAGCATGGACTTAGGCAGCTTGTCGGCGCTGATCTTGTTCTTGTCATAAACCAGCACGGTGGAGCGGGCCGCGATGCCAGTCCACTTGTTGGTGGAAGGACGGAATTCGGCGGGGACCTGGTCCACGGTGGCCTTGTCCACGTCCGCGAAGAGGCCGGCGTTTTCCACCTGGGCCATGGCGGGGGAGTTCTCGGTGAGGAAGACGTCCGCCGGCGAGGCCTGGCCTTCCTGGACGATCTGGTTGGACATTTCGGTGTCGTCGCCCTGGCGCACGGTGACCTTGATGCCGGTTTCGGCGGTGAAGGCGTCGATCCACTCTTTGGTCAGGGATTCGTGCTGGGCGTTATAGACCGTGATCTCGCCGGCGGAGGAGCCACCGGCGGCTGCGCTGCTGCCGGCCGGGGAGGAGGAGCCGGAGCCGCAGGCGGCCAGGCCCAGGGCGGCAGTGGCGGCCAGGGCGATGCCCGCCAGCGCGTTGGTGCGGATCTTCATGGGGCTACTTTCTGCAAGGAAGTCGTCGTAGTGCCCTGCCCCCGTGAGCGGGGAAGTTAGGGCATGCTCACTACGAAAGACTGTAGGTTAGCCAAACCTAAGCGACCAACCCGAATCCGCATTAAGTGATCAGTATCACATGAATTACGAAACTGTTGCGTGACCTAATTGGGCTGCGGTGCCGGCGCCGTCGCGATGGATGCGGCCGCCTCCAGCACCATCCAGGCCTGGAGCTGTGTGGACAGCTCGACGGCGGCGCCCTCCGGGTAGCTGCGGCGTGCCGGCAGTTCAGTGCGGTCGGAGAAGACCAGATGGCTGCCGGGGCGCGCGAGGCGGTCCTGCGCCGGGAGGATCCGACGGCCTTCCCAGAGGGCCTCGGCTGTATCGTTCACGAGTGCCGCCGCCGTGGCCCGGGTTTCGGCGGGCAGCCGTTCGTCGACGGCGGCAAGGGCCAGGTAGCGGACGAGGATCCCGGTGAAGAGTCCGCCGTCGCCCCTTCCCTCGCAGCGCAACACCGCAGCGGTGCGCCCCAGCAGCGGGGCCGGATGCGTGAGGCTGCGCGCCACGGCGGCCACCAGCGCGGCCGCACGCCCGAGGTTCGCCTCGCCCCCAAGTTCGAGCAAGGCCCCGAGGACGGGCCCCTGGTTGTAGGTGTAGATGGTCTCTTCCAGCACCACGTCACCCGTCCCGGAAATCCGCAGGCCGTCCCGGTAGAGGCCTTGCCCGGGTTCGTAGAGCTTGGCGTCCAGCCAGTCCAGCAGGGCCTGCGCCTTGGCCCGGTTGCCCGTCCGCGCGTAGTAGAGGGCCACCGGTGCGGTGGCGGGTGTGTTCTTGAAATCGCGCTTCGTGCTCCAGAAGGTGCCGCCGCCGAGGTCGTCGGTGGAGGCGGAGTCGAACTGCAGGGTCAGGCTCTGCAGGACCTTGGCGTTGCGCTGCCGGCCGGTGCGTTTGCGGCTGTCCTCGGCGAGCTTGTCCAGCCGGAGCGTGGCCAGGGCCAGCCAGGCCATGTCGTCGTAGTAGTTGTTGACCACCGTGAGCAAATTGCGCAGCCGGATGCCCGTGACGAGCCGCGATGCGAGGCGGCCGGCGCTGGGCCGGTTCTCGCCGTCGAACTTGGCCCCCCGACGCCCGGGCGAGCCCAGTTCCCGGCGGCCGGCGTCCACGAGGCAGTCCAGGTAGTGTGCCTGCCACCAGTAGTGCCAGGGCCGGGACAGGTTCTTCAGCCGGCCTGACGGCCGGAGGATCGCGGCGATGTGGGTTCCCGGCAGGAAGAAGAGCCGCTGCCCGAAAAGCCTGGTCACCGAGCGGGCTGCCTCGTCCGCGCGGAAGGACCAGTTGGGGGCGGAGGCGTCGGCTCGGGTCATGGCTCAAGCCTATTCGCGGGAGCCCGTCCGGACCTCGATCGTGACCGCGGCCCTGAGCGGGTGCGCCCAAAGGTGCGCAATGGCCGCATTCCAGTTAACATTCACTAACTAATGTTCCCCGCGGGCTGCTGCTTCAGGCGCCGCCCGCGTCAGAGGCTTCGCGGCCGGGGTTCGGTTCCACATCAAGGAGGATGGATGGACATCAAGGGTACTGTCGCGCTGATCACGGGCGGGGCCTCAGGTCTCGGAGCAGCCACGGCCAGGCGCCTGTTCGACGCCGGTGCGTCGGTGGTGCTCGTGGACCTGCCGGGTTCCGCCGGGGACGCCTTTGCCGCCGAACTGACCGCCTCCGCCGCTAGCGAGGCCGCCGCCGGTGCCGCCGCCGGTGCCGCCGCCGGTACGCCGGCCGGAACCGGCCGCACGGCCGTCTTCGTCCCCGCCGACGTCACGGACGAGGTGCAGGTGCAGGCCGCCGTCGATGCCGCCGCCGCCCTGGGCCCGCTGCGCATCGTGGTGAACTGCGCGGGAATCGCGACCCCCGGCAAGGTCCTGGGCCGCGAGGGCGTGCTCCCGCTGGAGGCCTTCAACCGCGTCATCCAGATCAACCTCGTGGGCACCTTCAACGTGATCCGCCTCGCCGCGGCCGCCATGGCAGCCACCGAGCCCGCCGCCACCGAACTCGGCGGCCCCGAACGCGGCGTCATCATCAACACCGCCTCCGTTGCCGCGTTCGACGGCCAGATCGGCCAGCCCGCCTACGCCGCCTCCAAGGGCGCTGTCGCCGCCATGACCTTGCCGATCGCCCGCGAACTCGCGCGCTCGCTGATCCGGGTGGTTACCATCGCACCGGGCATCTTTGAGACTCCCATGATGGCCGGCCTGCCGCAGGAGGCGCAGGACTCCCTGGGCCAGCAGGTGCCGCACCCCTCGCGGCTGGGCCGCCCCGCCGAATACGCGAACCTCGCCGCGCACATTGTGGAGAACGCCATGCTGAACGGCGAGACGATTCGCCTCGACGGCGCCATCCGCATGGGCCCGAAATGACCGGCTCCGAAATGACCGATTCCGAAATGACCGATTCCGAAATGACCGGGACAGGGCTGGCCGCCACCCCCGCGCCGTCAGTGGCGGGGCTGCCCACGGCGGACTTCTTCGATTACGAATCCCTGCTCAGCGCGGCGGAGCGGGCCAAACTGGCGCAGCTGCGGGAGTTCCTGGCCGCCGAGGTCGCCCCGTTCGCCACGGACTGGTGGAACAAGGCCGAATTCCCGGCCCACATCCTGCCCAAACTGGCCGCCCTGGAGCTCAGCGCCCCCGCCCAGCGCGGCTACAGCAACCTGTTCGCCGGGATCATCATTGCCGAGATGACCCGGGTGGACACCTCGCTCGCCACGTTCTTCCTGGTCCACCATGACCTTTTCGTGGAGTCGCTCTACGGCTTCGGCTCCGAGGAGCAGAAGGCGCGCCTGCTCGAGGACGCGGCGAACCTGCGCACCACCGGCGCCTTTGCCCTCACCGAACCGGACCACGGCTCGGACGTTGCCGGCGGCATGGAAACCCGGGCCCGGCGGGTCCCCGGCGGCATGGCCGACGGCGGCGACGCCTGGGTGCTCAACGGCGCCAAGCGCTGGATCGGCAACGGGACGTTTTGCGACTACATGCTGGTCTGGGCCCGGGACGAGGCCGACGGCGGCATCCGCGGCTTCATCGTCGACGCCACCTTGCCGGGCGTGAGCCGGAGCCGGATCGAGAACAAGATTGCGCTGCGCACGGTGCAGAACGCGGACATCGTCTTCACCGACGTCCGGGTGGCCGAAGCGGACCGCTTCGCGGGCATCAGCAGCTTCGAGGACACCAACGAGCTCCTGCGCGGTTCCCGGATCATGGTGGCCTGGCAGGGCGTGGGGCAGCAGCTCGCGGCCTTCGACGTCGCCCGGCAGTACGCCGTCGAACGCCGGCAGTTCGGCCGCCCGCTGGCGAAGTTCCAGCTGGTCCAGCAGCAACTGGTGACCATGCTCGGCAACGCCGTGGCCAGCATGGGCATGATGGTCCGGATCGCGCAGCTGCAGGACCAGGGCGCCGCGGACATGCCGCAGGTGGCCCTCGCAAAGTCCTATGTCAGCGCCAGGATGCGCGAAACCGTGGCGATGGGCCGGTCCCTGCTGGGCGGCAACGGGATCGTCACCGACTACCGGATGGCCAAGATCTTCTCCGACGCCGAGGCGATCTACACCTACGAGGGCTCGTTCGAGATCAACACCCTGATTACGGGGCGTGCCGTCACCGGTGTGTCCGCGATCGTCTAGAAGACCGTTCAGAAGACCGTTCAGAAGAGGCCGGGTTCCTTCTCGCCGGCTGCGATGCGGTAGTCCAGGCTGTTGTTCTTCACCGGCATGGGGCAGGTGCCGTACGGGGTGAAGGCACTGGGGTAGTTGATGGCCCGGTTGAAATCCAAGATCACGGTCGCATTTCCGGATGAATCGACGCGGGGTTTTGCGGTGGAGACTTTCCGCCACTCGTCCGTCGATTCCCCATTGGTCTCGTCGTGGAACGTGACCGTCAACGCACCGAGCTTCTCCTCCTCGGCGTGCAGGTGGAACTCGTGGTCTGTGCCGGGCAGCCGGAAGACCAACTCGCCGACCGAGCGGTGGACCCCGTCCACGAGCGGGTTGGCGGTGCCGATCGGGACATCCACGGGCTCGGGATAGGGCATGAACCGGGCCTCGATGACCAGGTCCGGGCGGAAGTCGAAGGTGGGCACGCCGTCGAACTCCGTGAACGCCGGGGACTGGGAGTCGCGCGTGCGGATCGCGTACTTGTCCGCCCGCATGGCGAGCTCCACCACCACCTGGCGGCCGTCGTCGCCGCCGTACTGGACCCACATGAGTGATTCCTCGTCCGAGAGCACGGCGCTGATGGTCCCGTCCACGGGTTCGCCGGTTTCCACGAGGGTCAGACCGTCCGGCGCGGCGGCGGTGAGGAACGCCGTCGTGCCGTCAGTGGACCAGAGCCCGGGGGCGAGCTCGACGGCGGCCGGCCGGTCCTCGAGCCACTGGAACGAGGTCAGCGTCAGCCAGCCGTGGTCGCTGGCGAGGGCCGCGTTCCGGCTGTTCCGGAAGCGCTGCCAGCGGGCAAGCTGCGGGTCGACCGCGGGCTCAATGGTGGTCATGGGTTCCTCCAGGGTTTCCGTCGGGGCCGGTTCTCAGGCTGCGTCCGCCGGGGGAGCTGCCGAGGCTGGCAGCCACCAGTTGGGCTGCGGTGGTCCCGGCGGCGGTGGCCGCTTCCGGGTCGCCGTCGAGCACTCCGCTGGCCAGGCCGCCGTCGAGGAGCAGGGTCAGGCTGCGGGCAAGCTGGTCCGGGTCCTGGGCGCCGGCGCGGGCGGCCAGGTCCCGGATCCAGGCGCGGATCTGCTGCTTGTGGGCCACGGTCCGGTCGTGGACCCGGGTGCCGGCGGCCGACTCGGCAGCTGCGTTGATGAAGGCGCAGCCGCGGTAGCCGTCCCGCCGGCAGGCGGTTGTCAGGGCATCGAACAGGCCCACGAGCTGCGCGGCGGGGTCTTCGCCGGCGGCCTCGGCGGCGGCGTGCAGCTGCCCGGTCCAGATGCCGTCGACCTTCTCCAGATAAGCCAGGATGAGGTCGTCCTTGGCCGGAAAGTACTTATAGAACGTGGCTTTCGCGACGCCGGACTCGGCGATGATCGTATCGATGCCGGCAGCCCGGAATCCGTGCGCGTAGAAGAGCCGGAAGGCCGTGGCCAGGATTTTCTCTCTGGCCTGCCCGGCGGGGGTGCGGGCCGCCGGCGGGGCAGGGGCTGCTGACAGCGTCATGACACCATCGTACACAGACAAGTCTGTCTACGCCCTGGCTCGAATCACGCCGCGCAGGCCTGCCCCGGGCTCACGGCCGTACGGCCAGGCCCTGTACGAGCAGCCGCCAGACCTCCTGCAGCTGGGCCCCGATGGCCGGATCCGCCCATTCCGCCGCGTGCAGCGGGTGGTGGAACCGCGCGGTCGCGTGCAGGACCGCAAGGCCTGCCGTCGGCGGATCCGTGACAGCAAACTCGCCCCTGCTGACGCCGTCGGCAATGATTTCCGTGAGCTGCGCGGCCAGATGCCCAACGTGGACCGCCACGACATCCCGTGCCTCGGTGGTCAGCTGGCTGAAGGTGGCAAACAGCTCGGGATCGTTCAGCGCCATGCCCTGCTTGATGGCCGCGAGCCGTTCCAGCCAGCGGAGCAGACGTTCCGCAGCCGGGCCGTCCGTATCCCGGGCCGGATCCAGCGGATCTGCGAGGCGGTCCAGCCAGCGCCGGGCCACCGCGTCCCGCAGCGCGACCTTCGTGGGGAAGTGCCGGTACACGCTGCCGTGGCTGACGCCGAGGGCCTTTGCCACGTCCACCACCGTGGCCTTGGCCGGCCCGAAGCGCCGCAGCACGTCTTCCGCGGCGTCGAGGATGCGCTCTTCCGTCAGGACGACGGCGGCAGGGGTCACCGGCGTTCGCTGTCGAGCATGGCCATCTGGCCGGCGTCGTAACGCGTGCCCGCGGCGGCGTCGGCCGGGACGGCGTCCTCGATCTCCGCAAGGTCCTCGACGGAGAGGACCAGATCGGTTGCTCCCAGCGATTCGGTGAGCCGCTCGCGGCGGCGGGCGCCGATGAGGGGGACGATGTCCTCGCCGCGGGAGAGGACCCAGGCGATGGCGAACTGGGCGACGGTCGCACCCTTACGGTCCGCGATGCCGCGCAGCCGTTCGACGAGTTCGAGGTTGCGCTGCAGGTTCTCGCCGGAGAAGCGGGGCAGGTGGGCCCGGAAGTCGCGTCGGTTCTCGGTTCCGGCCGCGGGCCAGTGGCCCGAGACCAGGCCGCGGGACAGCACGCCGTACGCGGTGACGCCGACGCCGAGTTCGCGGGCCGTGGGCAGGATGTCCTGCTCGATGCCTCGTGAGATGAGTGAGTACTCAATCTGGAGGTCGGAGACCGGGTGGACGGCGTTGGCGCGGCGCAGGGTATCGGCGCCAACCTCGGAGAGCCCGATGTGGCGGATGAGGCCCTGCTGCACGAGCTCGGCCAGTGCGCCCATGGTTTCCTCGACCGGCACGGTCGGATTCAGGCGGGCGGGCCGGTAGATGTCCACGTAGTCGGTGCCGAGGCGCCGCAGGGTATAGGCCAGAAAGTTCTTGACGGCGGCGGGCCGGGTGTCCACGCCGTTCCATCCGCCCCGGGCATCGCGCAGGACGCCGAATTTCACGCTGATCTGGGCGTTCTCGCGCCGGCGGCCGCGGATCGCGTCGCGCAGCAGCATTTCGTTGTGCCCCATGCCGTAAAAGTCCCCGGTGTCCAGCAGCGTCACGCCGGCGTCGAGGGCGGCCTGGATCGTGGCGACACTCTCGGCGTCGTCGGCGGGACCGTAAAGATCGGACATGCCCATCAGTCCGAGACCGATGGGGGCGGTGGTGGGGCCCGTGGAGCCCAGCGTGCGGGTGGCGCCGAGAGTAGAAGTTGTCATGGATCCAGCATACGACAATCAGATGACAGATTTCAAACTTTGTCAGTCGTTCTTTTGGTGTGCGGGATGCGTTCCCTCCTTGCCGTAGACAGGTCTGTCTGATAGCGTCGTGCCGACACGTAGACGAACCTGTCTACTCCGCTGATTCAGAATGAGGATGCCATGAAGATTGCAGTACTGGGAACCGGCATGGTGGGGCGCACGATTTCCGGCGCACTGGCGGGCCTGGGGCACGATGTCGTGATGGGCACCCGCGACCCGCAGGCGACGCTCGCCCGGACCGAGCCGGACATGATGGGCACCCCGCCCTTTGCCCAGTGGCACGCCGCGAATCCCGGACTCCGTCTCGCCACCTTTGCCGACGCAGCAGCCGACGCCCAGCTGGTCGTCAACGCCACGAACGGCGGCGGCTCCCTGGCGGCTCTGGCCGCCGCAGGCACGGGGAACCTCGCCGGAAAAATCATCATGGACATCGCCAACCCGCTGGACTTCTCGCAGGGCATGCCGCCGTCGTTGAACCCGGTGAACACGGACAGCCTCGGCGAGCAGATCCAGCAGGCCTTCTCGGAGGCCAAGGTGGTCAAGACGCTGAATACCATGACGGCGTCCGTGATGGTGGATCCGGCGCGCGTTGCCGGCGGCGACCACTCGGTGTTCGTCTCCGGGGACGACGCCGAGGCCAAGGCCGCCGTAACGGAACTGCTCAAGGGCTTCGGCCACCGGGACGTGATTGACCTCGGGGACATCACGAGTGCCCGCGGCGCGGAAATGATCCTGCCGATCTGGCTGCGGCTCTGGGGCGCGCTGGGCACCGGGGAGTTCAATTTCAAGATCGCGCGCTAACGCGTTCACCCAACTAGCTCGCAGCTGTGGGCCGTTTTGGGGTCCAAAAGGGGTCACAACTGCGAGCTAGAGGGTGCCGGGGGCCAGGGGGACTGGGCGGCGCGGCAGGGCATGACACTATCTGAGACGGAATTCCAGCCGGGAGTGCCTGCGGGTAACATCCCATGGGAAGAAGTAATCGGGCTCACAGTATCCAGCGCAGTGTACGAGCCAAGTCGAACCCTCGAAAGATAGTTTCCATGGCTGACACTGCAATGCATTCCGACACCGATCTTGCCGCCGAACTCCGGGCTGATGTCCGCCGGGTCTCCACCCTGCTGGGCGAATCCCTGGTCCGCCAGCACGGACCGGAACTCCTGGACCTCGTGGAGCAGGTGCGCCTGCTGACCAAGGAATCGAAGGAGGCCGCCCGCGGCGGGGCCGACGCCACCGGGCCGTGGAGCTCGTACGACGTCGTCGCCCAGGTCCGCGAACTGCTCGGCTCCCTGCCGCTGGACCAGGCCACCGACCTGGTCCGCGCGTTCGCGTTCTACTTCCACCTGGCGAACGCCGCCGAGCAGGTCCACCGGGTCCGCGGGCTGCGCACCCGGCAGGAAAAGGACGGCTGGCTCGCCAAAGCCGTTGAGGAGATCGCGGACCAGGCCGGCAACTCCGTGCTGCAGGAAGTCGTCAACGAACTCGACGTCCGTCCCATCTTCACCGCACACCCCACCGAGGCCTCCCGCCGTTCCGTGCTGGACAAAATCCGCCGGCTCTCGGACATCCTGTCCGAATCCACGGCGGAGGGCACGTCCGCGCGCCGCCGCCAGGACCGCCACCTGTCCGAAGTGATCGACCAGATGTGGCAGACGGACGAGCTCCGCCAGGTCCGGCCCACCCCGGTGGATGAGGCCCGGAACGCCATCTACTACCTCACCGGGATCCTCAGTGACGCCATGCCGGAAATGCTCTCGGACCTCTCCGAGCTGCTCGCCGAGCACGGCGTCACGCTGCCGCCGCAGAAGGCGCCGATCCGCTTCGGCTCCTGGATCGGAGGGGACCGGGACGGCAACCCCAACGTCACCGCCGCCGTCACCCGCGAAATCCTCCAGATCCAGAACCAGCACGCCGTACGGATCAGCATCGGCCTGATCGACGGGCTCATCTCCATCCTGTCGAATTCGACCGCGCTGGCCGGGGCCGACCAGGAACTCCTGGACTCGATCGACGTCGACCTGGGGAACCTGCCGGGCCTGGACCGCCGCGTCCTGGAGCTGAACGCGCAGGAGCCGTACCGGCTCAAACTCACCTGCATCAAGGCCAAACTGATCAACACCGGCCGGCGGGTCACGGCCGGATCCGCGCACGAGCCCGGCCGCGACTACACCGCCACCGCGGAGCTCCTCGCCGAGCTCGGCCTGCTGGAACGGTCGCTGCGGAACCACCACGCCGCCCTCGCCGCCGACGGCGCCCTGTCCCGGGTCCGCCGCGCCATCGCCTCCTTCGGCCTGCACCTGGCCACCCTGGACATCCGCGAGCACGCCGACCACCACCACGAGGCCGTCGGGCAGCTCATGGACCGCCTCGGCGGCCCCGGTGTCCGGTACGCCGAACTCAGCCGCGCCGAGCGGTTGGAGGTGCTGGGCTCCGAACTCGCCTCCCGGCGTCCGCTCTCCGGCCACCCGATCAAGCTCGACGGCGTCGCTGACGGCACGTACGACGTCTTCCGGGAGATCCGGCGTGCCCTGCGCACCTACGGCCCCGACGTGATCGAGACCTACATCATCTCCATGACCCGCGGCGCGGACGACGTCCTGGCCGCGGCCGTGCTGGCCCGCGAGGCCGGCCTGGTCAGTCTCTTCGGCGAGGCGCCCTACGCCAAGATCGGGTTCGCGCCGCTGCTGGAAACCGTCGACGAGCTCCGCGCGTCGGCCGAGATCGTGGACCAGCTGCTCTCTGATTCGTCCTACCGCGAACTGGTCCGGCTCCGCGGCGACGTGCAGGAGATCATGCTCGGCTACTCGGACTCCAACAAGGAATCCGGCGTCATGACGAGCCAGTGGGAAATCTACAAGACCCAGCGCAAGCTCCGGGACGTGGCCGCGAAGCACGGCGTCCGCGTGCGCCTCTTCCATGGCCGCGGCGGCTCGGTGGGCCGCGGCGGCGGGCCGACCTACGATGCCATCATGGCCCAGCCCAACGGCGTGCTCGAGGGCGAGATCAAGTTCACCGAGCAGGGCGAGGTCATCTCGGACAAGTACTCCCTGCCGGAGCTGGCCCGCGAAAACCTCGAGCTCTCCCTTGCCGCGGTGCTGCAGGGCTCGGCACTGCACCGCGCGCCGCGCACCTCGGAGGACCAGCGCGTGCGCTACGGCCACGTCATGGAAACCGTCTCCGACGCCGCGTTCGCGCGCTACCGCACGCTGATCGAGGACCCCGACCTGCCCGCCTACTTCATGGCCTCCACCCCGGTGGAGCAGCTGGGATCCCTGAACATCGGATCCCGTCCGTCCAAGCGGCCCGATTCCGGCGCCGGACTGGAGGGACTGCGGGCCATCCCGTGGGTGTTCGGCTGGACGCAGTCACGGCAGATCGTGCCGGGCTGGTTCGGCGTGGGCTCCGGCCTCAAGGCCGCGCGCGAGGCCGGAAACTCGGCCCAGCTCAAGGAGATGATCGAGGGCTGGCACTTCTTCCGATCGGTGCTTTCCAACGTGGAAATGACCCTGGCGAAGACGGACATGGACATTGCCGGCTACTACGTCTCCACCCTGGTGCCGGAGGAGCTGCACCACCTGTTCCATGCCATTCGGGAAGAGTATGAGCTCACCGTCGAGGAAATCCAGAACCTCACGGGCGAGCACGTGATCCTCGATGCCCAGCCCACCCTGAAGCGCTCCCTCGAGATCCGGGACCAGTACCTCGACCCGATCAGCTACCTGCAGGTGGAGCTGCTGCGCCGCGTCAGGGCCGAGGCCGCAGCGGGCATGTCCGGTGCCGAGATCGACGAGCGCCTCCAGCGCGCCATGCTGATCACGGTCAACGGAGTCGCCGCCGGGCTGCGCAACACCGGGTAGCCCTCTCAGACCCTCCCGCACGCCCAGCCTCTGCCCACCCCCTGTTGCCCTATCACCTATGGCGGCCATTTCGACTTCTTGGCAGCCAAAAATGATAGCGCAACGGGAGTGTGTGGCGGTGCGGCTAGGGTTGTTCCATGCCGTCGTTCCAGACCAGACTGAAGATCACCGGCCTCAAGCCGGGCACCGCTCCGGAAGCGGTCATGGCCGCGGCCATCGAGGCCCTCGGGACGCGGCACCACGTCGAATCGCACCAGCTTGAGCTCGCCGGCGGCGTACCTCAGCTGAACCTGCGCTTCCTGGTCGATGCCACCGCGTACAGCGCAGAAAACAGCCAGGCGCTGGAGTCGGCAGCCATGATGCGCGACGCCGTCGAACGCGTTGCGCTCACCGGCGCGCTGACCGTGTTGCGCCGCAGCCGCGGCCGCTGGGCACCCGTCTAAAAGTCCAGTTCCTGGTCCGGGTCCACCGCTGCGGAATCCGCGGGGGAGGGGTTGCCCCGGCGTCGCGTCACGATCACGCCAACGACGGCGCCGATCACCAGCCCGACGCCGACGCCGATCAGCGAGCTCGCCCAAAACGGGAGTCCGGTGGCGGAGCCCGCGAAATAGCCCAGCGCCACGGACCAGCTTGCCCAGAGCAAGCCGCCGATGGCCGCGCAGAGGCTGAACCCGCGCGTCGAGACGTTGGCGATGCCGGCCGCGGCCGTCGCGGCCAGCCGCCCGCCAGGGATGAAGCGGATGCCGATAATCGCTCCGTACGTGGAGGAACGGCCCGCCTTCGCGATCGCCGCGTGCACGGCCGCGTGGAACCTTAGGCCCCATTTCCAGCGGTCGAGCACGTGGCTCAGCCGCCGTTTGAAGAGCTGGAAGACGAGAATGTCGCCCAGCCATGAGGACACCGTGGCCAGGAGCACCACGAGGAACGCGTTGATGTGGCCCTCCGCGGAGAGTGCACCGCCGGTGATGACCAGCATTTCCGAGGGCACAGGCGGAAAAATGGCATCGCCGATCACGAAGGGGAAGATCCAGAAATAGATCGCGGCGCCCCAGCTGTCCGCATTTCCGAAGTCCATGGGCACAAGGTACCGCACTTCCAGCCGCTACCGTGCTTCGCTGAGTTCCAGTCTGCTGCGGTATTCCACCGGGCTCCCCGAGATGGGGTCGACGAAGCGGATCCCGCGGGCCAGGAGCTGCAGCGGCTTGGCGTAGTTGTCCGGAGCCTTGTCCAGCAGCTCCGGGTAGAACGCATCGTTGACGATCCCCAGGCCCAGTGAGGCCATGTGCACGCGCAGTTGGTGGGTCTTACCCGAATGCGGCTCCAGCCGGTACAGCGCGCGGCGTTGGGGTCCGCCGTCGGGTGCGCGGTGGGGTCCGCCGGATGGTGTGCTTTCGGGCCTGCTGGCGGGACTGCTGGCCGCGTCAAACGTGTGCAGCCGCTCGATCCGGGTTTCCGCGTTTGGTTCGCCGTCAACCACCTCGGCCAGCAGATAGCTGCGGGACTTGGTCATCCGGTTCCGAACCACCACCGGGAAGTCCACGGCGGGGTGCCCCGGCGCCGACTCCGCGGCGGATACACACTCGTATTCCTTCTGGACCTGGCGCTTTTCGAAGAGCACCTGGTACTTGCCCCGGGTCTCGGGGTTCGTGGAGAGCAGCAGGATTCCGGCGGTCATTCGGTCGAGGCGGTGCATGGGGATCAGGTCCGGGAGCCCGAGCTGGTTCCGGAGCCGGACCAGGGCCGATTCCTGGATGTACGTCCCGCCGGGGGTGGTGGGCAGGAAGTGCGGCTTGTCCACGACCAGCAGATGATCGTCCTGGTGCAGGATGCTCAGCTCCACCGGGATCCGGGTCTCCGGAGGCAGGGAGCGGTAGTACCAGATGAACGTGTGGTCCTGCATCGGCGTGCTGCGGTCCAGGACTCTCCCGGCCTCGCCAACGATCTCGCCGGCGTCGAACCGGTCCTCTATGCCCTGGGGATCGATATGCCCCCACCGGTGCATCATGTAGTCCAGTGCGGTCTCCCAGGGCCCCTCGTCCGGCAGGCGCAGGCGCGTCGCGTTGACGCCGTCGCGCACGGGGAGGGGGGATTGCATCACCAGCCCATTCTACGTGTCCGGTCTCCCGCCCCGCCGCCGCCCCTCGCCTGCGCTCCCTGCCCGCGCCGAGCCCCTCGCCCTCCGCTCCCTGCCCGCCCGCGCCTCCCCCTCGCCCTCCGCTCCCTGCCCGCCCGCGCCTCCCCCTCGCCCTCCGCTCCCTGCCCGCCCGCGCCTCCCCCTCGCCCTCCGCTCCCTGCCCGCCCGCGCGTCCCCCGCCTGCGCTCCGGTTCGCCGGAAGCGTGCGAGGTCGCCGGAAAGGTCCGGCGACCTCGGGCGCTTCCGGCGAACTCGCGTCGCCGCGCCAGTCGATCGCACCGACGAGAAAAAAGTTCTTGACAAATAAAATTGTCGGCGGGCAGACTTGACGCATGTTGGACATTGAAGTGATTGAGGATCCGGCCGCGGCGGAGGCCTCGCTGGACCCGATCCGGACGAGGATCCTGCGCGAGCTGGCCGAGCCCGGATCCGCAACGCAGCTCGCCGCGAAGGTGGGCCTGCCGCGGCAGAAGGTGAACTACCACCTCAAGGCCCTCGAACGGCACGGGCTTGTCGAGCTCGTCGAGGAGCGGCGGCGCGGCAACGTCACCGAACGCATCCTGCGGGCGACGGCGGCGTCGTACCTGATCTCGCCGGCGGCCCTGGCTTCCGTGGCGCCGGACCCGCGGCGGTTCTCGGACCGCTTTTCCGCCTTCTGGCTGCTGGCGCTCGCCGGCCGCATGGTCCAGGAGATGGGCCAGCTGATCGCCGGGGCGGCCGCGGCCAGGCAAAAACTCGCCACCTTTGCCATCGACGGCGAGATCACCTTCCGGTCGGCGGCGGACCGGGCGGCCTTCGCCGAGGAGCTCGGCGAAGCCGTGACCCGGCTCGTGGACAAGTACCACGATGGCGGACGCGACCTCCCGCCAGGTTCGCCGGCAACGACCCTGCCAGCAGGACGCAAACACCGGCTGGTCGTCGCGCTCCACCCGTCATTGAAGGCGCCGGCGCCCAAGGCAGCGCAAGCAGACCCGCACGCAGCCCCAGAAACTAAACACCCACAAACTGAAAGCCCACAAGCTAAGGAGCAGGACAATGACTGACAAGCGGAAATTCGAGATCGTCTACGACACCGAACTGCCCGGCACCCCCGAGCGGGTGTGGGAGGCCGTTACCAAGGACACCCCGGCCTGGATGTTCCCCACGGACCAATGGCCGGCGGTCCGGACCGTGGACGAGTACCCCTCCCATCTAGTGTCCCGGATGGACGGGCCTGATGGCTGGTTCAACCAGCTGGAGCACGTCCTGGAACCTCTCGACGGCGGCCGGGCCCGGCTGCACTACGTCCACAGCGGCATCTTCGCGGACAACTGGGATGAGCAGTACGACGGCGCCAGCAAGCACACCGCGTTCTACCTCCACACCCTGGGCCAGTACCTGAAGTACTTCGACGGCAAGCCCGTCGTCTTCACGGACATCCAGGCACCCGCTGCGTCGCAAACGCCGGACGGCTTCGACCGGCTCAAGAGGGCCCTCGGCGTCGACACTGCGGCTCAGGGGGAGGCGGTCAAACTGGAGCTCGACGGCGTCGGCCCGCTCAGCGGCGAAGTCGACTTCTCCAACGAGAACTTCCTCGGCCTGCGGGCCGCGGACACGATGTACCGCTTCTTCGGGCGCAACGCCTTCGGCGCACCGGTGGGCATGACCGTGCACGACTTCAGCGGCAGCGGGGACACCGCGACGACGGCCAAGGCTTGGGCCGGCTTCCTGGCGAAGGTCTACGCCTAGCCCGCGACGCCCATCCTGCCTGGCGACGCACTGATGCCCTGTCGACACCCGGATTCGGGCGTCGGCAGGGCATGTGCGCAGCGCCGGGAAGAGCGGGCGTCGGCAGGGCCTGTGCGCAGCGCCGGGAAGAGCGGGCGTCGCAGGACGGGCCTGTGGGACGCCTCTGGATTCAGGCGATGGCCGCGGCCGGCGGGGCTGAGACGTTGCGCCTCAGCTGCGGCGAGGCCTCCAGCCGATCCTGCGCCGAACGCAACGCCAGCACGGCCGTCTCCAGTTGCTCCGGCGGCAGGGTGAACGGCAGCCGCAGGTACTGCTCAAACGCACCGCCGACGCCGAACCGCGGCCCCGCGGCCAGCCGGATCCCGACGTCGGGAGCCACCACCGCAAGAGCCGTGCTGATCGGCGCCGGAAGACGGCACCAGAGGGACAGTCCGCCGTCGGGCCATTCCGGCTCCCAGCCCGGCAGGTGCGCGTGTATCAGTTCGAGCAGCGCGTTCCGGTTCTCGCGCAGCGCGGCGAGCCGGGCAGGGAGCGGCTCCGTCATGGCGTTGACCAGATGCGCCGCGGCAAGCTGTTCCACCACGGGCCCGCCGAGGTCCAGGGTGGTGCGGGCGGCGGCGAAGCGCTGGATGAGCGGCTCGCTGGCGCGGATCCAGCCGGTGCGCAGCCCTGCCCAGTGCGACTTGCTGAGGGAACCGAGGGAGACCACCGCCGGGCTGAATGCGGCCATGGGGGTCGAGGCGGCGCCGTCGAGGTTCAGCTCCCGCAGCGTCTCGTCCGCCACCAGCACGGTGTCCGACGCCGCTGCCGCCGTCACGAGGCGGCGCCGCTGCGCATCGGGCATCAGCCGGCCGGTGGGGTTGTGGAAGTCCGGCACCACGTAGGCCATCGCGGGCCTCTGCTGCAGCAGCGCCGATTCCATGGCCTCGATGTCCCAGCCGCCGGCGCCCTGAGGGGCGGGGGCGTGGCGGCCCTGGCCGATGGGGTTCGCGGCGGGCATGGCCACCGGGACCGGGCGGCAGCCCGCAGCCCGGATCGCGTCGAGGGCGTTCGGGTAGCTGGGATGTTCCACAAGCACTTTGGTCCCCGAACGGCGGGCCAAAGCGCGGAGCACAATGTTCAGCGCATGCTGGGCGCCCGAGGTGACCAGGATCTGGCCGGCCGTTGTGGGGACCCCGGCGGCGGTGTACCGGGCCGCAATGGCTTCGCGGAGCGGGCCCACGCCCAGGGCGTCGTAGCCGAAGCCCGGCAGCAGCGCCGGCAGCTCGGTCAGTGCCGCGGCAAAGGCCCGGTGCACCACTTCGCCGCTGGCGGGCAGGGAGGCATAGGCCAGGTCCAGGATCCCGTCCGGCACGGCCAGGCCGGGGGCGCCACTCAATCGCAGAGCGCCGTCATGACCGCCGGCATGCCCGGGCCCCTGGCTCGGGATGCAGCTCCGGCTCCGGCTGCCTTGGCCGCTGCTAAGAAATCCCTGCTCGCGCAGCAGGGCGTACGCCGCGGTCACCGTGGTGCGGCTGATGCCAAGGGCCGCCGCCAGCGAACGCTCGCTCGGCAGGGCGACGTCGAGGGCGACGCGGCCGTCGAGGATGAGCAGGCGGACGACGTCGGCCAGTTCGCGGTAGGCGGGGGCGGCACCAACGTTCCACTCGCCCAGCAGGCGGGCCAGCGACCCCGGAGTCAGAGAGATGGGCATGTAGCCAGTATTTCAAACTGGCTATGGATTGCAAGGCCAGTTTTCTAGGAGGATGGACACCATGTTGACCCGCAGACTCCTCCAGCTCCTGATCGGCCTCGCCCTGTACGGCATCTCCCTGGCCATGTTCATCCGTGCCAGCCTCGGCACGGCGCCTTGGGACGTTCTCCACCAGGGGCTGACGGCCAGGACCGGGCTCAGCCTCGGTACGGTGGTGATTGTTGTCAGCTTCCTGGTGCTGCTCCTGTGGATCCCGCTCCGGCAGTGGCCCGGCGTGGGGACCGTGTGCAACGCGGTGCTGGTGGGGGTCTTCGCGGACATCGGGCTGGCGCTGATTCCACAGTTCTCGCATCTGGGCGGCCAGATCGGCCTGCTGGTCGGGGCCGTGCTGCTCAACGGCGTCGCCTCTGCCTGCTACATCGGCGCCCGCCTGGGCCCGGGCGCACGGGACGGCCTCATGACCGGGCTCGCCCGGCGGACGGGCTGGCCCGTCCGGGTCTGCCGCACCGGCATTGAAGTGGTGGTCCTCGGCGCCGGCTGGCTGCTGGGCGGCTCGGTCGGGGTAGGCACGGTGCTGTACGCGCTGGCGATTGGACCCCTGGTGCAGTGGCTGCTGCCGCGGTTCACCGTACCCGGTGCGCGGCCCGTCTCCGTGGCCGGGACTGAAACGGAAGCCGCTGTTGCAGGGACGGCAGTCCCGGCAACAGCATCCAGCGCCCGGACAGATTGATCCCCCGCGCGTCCCGTCAGCTGACGCTCTCTGGCCCGGGGCCCGGCAAGGGCTGGCACATAGGGCAGTAGTAGATGTTCCGTTCCTCCGTGTAGGTGCCGGTGCCTGTGTCCCTGCCAAGGATGCCGCGGCGGATTGGGGTGCCGCATTTCAGGCACGGCTGGTGCTCGCGCCGGTAGACCCAGTAGCCGGGGCGCCCGGCGGTGCGGCCCACAGGCACGCCGCGCGCGTTCAGCACAGTGGTCCGGCGGCCCGGCCCGAGGTTGGCGGAGAGCAGGACCTGCGCATCGGTGATGATGGCGGGAAGATCCGGCACTGTGGACACGGGCGACGCCGGATGGACTCCCGCGAGGAAGCAGGCCTCGCACCGGTAGATGTTCCCGATCCCCGCCAGTTTGCTCTGGTCCAGCAGGGCGACGCCGATGGGAACGTCCGGGGCCGCCAGCAGCCGGCGTTCGGCCTCGGCGGCGTCCCAGTCCGGGCCCAGCAGGTCCGGGCCGAGGTGCCCCACGATGGCGTCTTCCTGGTCGGTGCGGACCACCTCGAGAATGCCCAGGGAGAATCCGATGGCGTCGGCCGTGGCGGTCCGCAGCACGCAGCGGGCTGTGAAGCCGGGCTTCCGCCAGCGGCCCCCGGGCGGGTACACCTGCCAGCTGCCCTCCATCTTCAGGTGCGAGTGGATGGTGAGCCGGTCCTTCGGCGTCGGGCCCTGCACGCGCATCAGCAGGTGCTTGCCGCGCGGCACCACCTCATCGACCGTCCAGCCGCCGAGCTTCAGGGTGGCGAAGCGCGGGACCCGGAAATCGGACGAGACCAGTTCCTTTCCGGCCAGTGCCGCGTGCAGCTGTGCCGCGGCGCGAAAGACCGAATCGCCCTCAGGCACGGATCCTCAGTCCCTTCGGAGTGGAGTAGGCCCCGGCCTGGGCGAGGGCGGCCGCCACCGGGGTGTCCAGGATGCCGTGGCCATTGACTTTTTCCATGATCAGCTTGTCGATGGCCCCGCGGGTCACCACGCCCACCAGGGCCGAACCGGCCGCGGCCAGGACGTCGGTGTCGTCGCTGAAGGCGAGCAGGGTCTTGCCGCCGCGCTCCACATACAGGGCCAGGGCGCCGTCGACCAGGACCACGAGGGCGCCTGCCTTCCGGCCGGGGCGATGGCCCGTGCCGGCGTCGACGTTGAGCGCAGGCCACGGCAGCGCGGCGCCGTAGGGGTTGGCGGGGTCGGTCGCGGCCAGGGCCAGGGCCACCGGCTCGGCCTTGTGCAGCTGGGCGTCCTCGACGTAGGACCGCAGCCGGTCCACCGTGGCCGGGACGGCGAACTGCGCCGCGCCGAGGTGTTCGATGAAGTAGCCGCGGCGGCAGCGTCCGGCTTCCTCGAGCCGGGCCAGCACCTTGTACATGAGGCCGAAGCCGCCGAGGATGTTTTCCGCCATGACCGAGCCGCGGGTGACCACGCCGTAGCGGTCCAGGAGCAGTTCCGCCGTGGCCCGGGCATGGATGGTGGGATCKAGTTCGGGGGAGGGCAGCGCGGACCAGCGTCCTGCGGCGAGCGGGGGTGCCGGTGCGGTGCCGGTCACGGTGCCGTACCGGCCGCCGGTGAGTCCGGGCGATCCCAGCAGGCCGGTGCCGTGCGCCCGTCCGAGCCGGCTGAGCCGCGGTGCCCTGGCGCGCGGGGCACGCCCCACCTGCCGGTGCGCGGTGTGGCCGCCGGCGATCAGGGCCCTGACGGGGGCGAAGGTGTCGCCGGTAATCCGGCCCGCCCAGGCGAGATCCCAGAGGGCGGCCACCACGTCCTGGTCGCTCAGCACGGAATCCATGCCGCCGGCAACCTCGGTCAACTGCCGGAAAAAGTAGCCGCCGCCGTTGTTCTGGAGGTGCTCAAGGAGCCGCCGCTGCGCATCGCCGGGTTCGAAATCGATGGCAGGGCTCAGCGTCAGTTCGGCCGAATCCGCGAGGTGCAGGCTGACCCAGCCGTCGTTGCCGGGCAACGAGCCGGCACCGGACCAGAGGACTTCGCCGGCGGCCATGAGTTCGTCCAGCATGGCCGGCTGGTAATTCGAGACACGGCTGGCCAGGACAAGCGGTTCCCACGCGGAGGCCGGAATGGGCACGCCGGAGAGTTGGTCGATGGCTGTGATGATGCCGTCCAGGCCGCGGAGCGCGGACTGCCCGCGCCCGCCCGGGGTCCGCACGTTCTGCCAGGCGGGAAGGAACCGCCCGTACGCGGCGGCGTCCACGGGCTCCACTTCGGCCCGGAGCGCGGCGAGCGAGCGGCGGCGCAGCTTACGGAGGACCTCGGCGTCGCACCATTCGCTCACACCCGCCGCAGGCAGAACGGCAGACGGGACCGTGGCGGGAACGGCAGCTGGGACCGCCGTGTCGCCGGACCCCTCAATGCCGGATTCCTCAACTCCGGATTCCGCAACTCGGGACGCCGCAACCCCGGCTGCCGTGCCGGCCGGCGTGACTCCCGGTGGCGTAGCGTGCGGGCGGAACTCGCCTTCCACCACGCGTCCGTCCGCGGCCAGCCGCTTCAGCGCCGTGCCGACGACGGCGACGCCGAGTCCCAGCCGTGCCGCGGCCTCGGCGGCGGTGAAGGGCCCGTGCGTGCGGGCGTAGCGCGAGACGAGGTCGCCGAGGGGGTCCGCGACCGGTTCGATGAAGGCCAGCGGCACGCCCATGGGCAGCGGTACGCCGAGGGCATCCCGGAGCCGGGCGGCATCCTCGACCGCCGCAAAGCGTTCGATGCCGCCGATGTTGACCTTGATCGCCCGGTTGGCCCGCTGCAGGGCCGCGAGGTGGGCAGCGGCGTCGGCCTCCGTTGCCGGGGTTTCGACGGGCAGAACCGCCGGGGTTTCGAGAGGCTCAGCCGCCGGGGCGGCCCCGGCGGTATCGTCCGCCGGGACCGGTCCGGCCTCCGGTTCCAGGCGGGCGGCGACTTCGTTCGGCGCGAGCGGACCCAGGAGGCGCAGGAGGTCCGCGACGCCCTCCAGCCCGCGTACCTGGCGGTCCCGGGCCAGGCGCTGGAGTTCGCGCTCGGTGGCGTCGATGACCTTCGCATCCAGCAGTTCGCGCAGCTCCACGCGGCCCATGAGCTCATTGAGCAGGGTGGAATCGAGGGCCAGGGCGGCGGCACGGCGCTCCGCGAGCGGGGAGTCGCCTTCGTAGAGGAACTGGGCCACGTAGCCGAAGAGCAAGGACTTCGCGAACGGTGAGGGCTGCTGGGTGGTGGTCTGGACGATCCTGAGCTCGCGGCGCTCCACCGAGGCGGCGATGTCCTTCAGCGCCGGAAGGTCGTAGACATCCTGCAGGCACTCGCGGACCGTCTCGAGGACAATCGGGAACGTCGGGTACTTCYGGGCAACATCCAGCAGCTGCGCCGAGCGCTGCCGCTGCTGCCACAGGGGCTGCCGCTTGCCGGGATTCTGCCGGGGCAGGAGCAAAGCACGGGCGGCGCACTCGCGGAACCGGGACGCGAACAGGGCGCTGCCACCGACCTCCGCCGTCACAATCTGCTCGATTTCCTCCGGATCGAACAGGAACAACTCGGCGCCCGGCGGCTCATCCTCCATCATGGGCACGCGCAGCACGATGCCGTCGTCGGCGGCCATGGCCGAGCCGTCCATCCCGTAGCGCTGCTGCAGGCGCTGGCCCACGGCCAGGGCCCACGGTGCGTGCACGGGCATGCCGAAGGGGCTGTGCAGCACCACGCGCCAATCGCCGAGCTCGTCGTGGAAGCGTTCCACCACGAGGGTGGTGTCGCTGGGGACCACCTCGGTGGCGAGCCGTTGTTCGGCGAGGTACTGGATCAGGTTGTTCGCGGCGTAGTCGTCCAGTCCGCTGGCCTTGCACCGCTCGGTTGCCGGCCCGACGTCGGACGCCGCCAGTTCGCGCATGAACGCGCCGAGGGCGCGGCCCAGGTCCACGGGCCGGCCGAGCGAATCGCCCTTCCAGAACGGGAGCTTGCCGGGCTGGCCGAACGCCGGCGAGACCAGGACACGGTCGTGCGTGATGTCCTCGATCTTCCAGCTCGTGGCGCCGAGGGCGAAGATATCGCCAACCCGGGATTCATAGACCATTTCCTCGTCGAGTTCGCCCACCCGGCGCCCGCCCTTGGCGGCCGCCGTGGCCGGGCTGGCTGCCCTGCCGTCCGCACTGGCACCGCCGGAGGAGCCGCCCCCGCCTGACCCCGAACCGCCGGTGCCCTCGACTTCGCTGCCAATGATGTAAACGCCGAACAGCCCGCGGTCCGGGATGGTGCCGCCGGACGTGACGGCCAGCCGCTGCGCGCCGGGACGGCCCTCAATGGTCCCGGCGTTCCGGTCCCAGATGACACGGGGCCGCAGTTCCGCGAACTCGTCCGAGGGATAGCGTCCGGCCAGAAGGTCCAGGGTGGCCTCGAACGCGGAGCGGGGGAGTGAGGCGAAGGGCGCGGACCGCCGGACGGTGGTGAACCACTCCTCCACGTCGATGGCACCCAGAGCGGTGGCGGCGACCGTCTGCTGGGCCAGGATGTCCAGCGGGTTGGCCGGCACGCTGAGCCGCTCGATCTTGCCGTCCAGCATCCGCTCCACGGTGATGGCTGTGTGGACGAGGTCTGCCCGGTGCTTCGGAAACAGGACGCCCTGGGAGATTTCGCCGACCTGGTGGCCGGCGCGGCCCACCCGCTGCAGGCCGCTGGCCACCGAGGGCGGCGACTCGACCTGCACCACCAGGTCCACCGCACCCATGTCGATGCCAAGCTCGAGTGAGGACGTGGCCACCACGCAGCGCAGGCGGCCGGATTTCAGGTCGTCCTCGATCAAGGCGCGCTGGTCCTTGGACACGGAACCGTGGTGCGCGCGGGCCAGCACGGGGTCGGCGCCGGCGGTGCTGCCTGCCTGGGCCATCATGTGGGCCGGTGTGGCGGTGGACGTGGGCTGTGCAGCGGCACCGCCGGGCGGCACGGCGTTGGGCACTGTACTTGGCACCGATTTCGGCACTGATTTCGGCACTGCGGCCGGTACGGCGTCGAAGTCCGGCGCCCCGGCGCCAAACTCGGTCCAGTCGCCGCCGGCCGCCATGAGCTGGCGTTCGGCGTAGATCTCGTTGAGCCGGGCGGTCAGCCGTTCGGCGAGGCGGCGGGAGTTCGCGAACACGATTGTGGACTGGTTGGCCAGCACCAGGTCCACGATCTTTTCCTCCACATGGGGCCAGATGGACGCCTGCGGCTGGAGCCCGGAGGCCGGGCCGGAATCGAAGGCGCCGGCGGCGCCCTGGAGATCGGACATGTCCTCCACAGGTACAGAGACGGTCAGGTCCCAGTTCTTCCGCGACGGAGGGGCCACAATTTCCACCGGCGCCGATCCGGCGAGGAACTGAGCCACCAGCTCTTTGGGTTCCACGGTGGCCGAAAGCCCGATGCGCTGGGCGGGCTTGGACAGCAGCGCGTCGAGCCGTTCCAACGACACCGCCAGATGCGCCCCGCGCTTGGTCCCGGCGACGGCGTGGACCTCATCGACAATGATCGTGTCGACCTCACTGAGGGTTTCGCGCGCCTTGGACGTCAGCATCAGGAAGAGGGATTCCGGGGTGGTGATGAGGATATCGGGCGGGTGGCTGAGCAGCGAGCGGCGGTCTGACGCCGTCGTGTCCCCGGACCGGACGCCCACGGTAATGAGCGGGGCGGGCAGGTCCAGGCGTTTGGCGGTCTGCGTGATGCCGATCAGCGGTGCGCGGAGGTTGCGTTCGACGTCGACGCCGAGAGCCTTGAGCGGGGAAATGTACAGCACTCGGGTCTTCCGCTGGGCTGCCTTCCGCTGGGCTGAATTAATCCGCGAGGCCGTTCGGCGCCCGCTCTTGGCCGCCGTGTCCAGGCCGGGCAGGGGCTCGGGCTCGGCGGGGGCGGAAACGAGCAGTCGGTCCAGCGCCCAGAGGAACGCGGCGAGAGTCTTGCCGGAACCGGTGGGGGCGACCACGAGGGCGTGCGCACCGGAGGAGATGGCATTCCAGGCGCCGTTCTGGGCCGGGGTGGGCGCGGAAAAAGCGCCCAGGAACCAGTCCCGGGTCGGTCGGCTGAACCGGTCCATGGCGTCGGCCGAGAGTGTGCCGCCGGCGAGCTCCTGCCCCTTCATTCCTCCATCATGCCCTACCCCACCGACACTATTAGCCGGGCCCGATCACGGCGGCCCGGCGGCCCCAGAAGGGCAAATGCACCGTGGCGGGCGCGAGCAGAGACGCGGGTGCCCAGCGTTACTTGGGCTGGAAAGCTCCGATGGTCAGCAGGTTGATCTCCGTGTTGGCGCAGGCGTCCAGCGGCTGCGCGAGGAACAGCGAGTCGGTGTCATCGGGCGGGTAGACCCGGAGTCCTGCCGCCGGCGTCCGGGTGCAGTCCGGGTAGTTGGCGGCCTGGGTGTAGCGCAGCGTGGCGGCGCCGGCCTTGCCCGGGGCGAGCAGGACATCGGTGACCGGGGTCGAGTCGTCGCGGGTGGCGGCGGCGCCGATCGGCTCGCCGTCGGCCCCGGCTGTGAGGGAGACGCCCGCATAGCCCTTCAGCAGGCACGGTTCGGTGCCGGAATTGGTCACGATTAGCTGCATGTAGACGCTGCCCGCGGCGCCGCCGCCCGAGGAGTCCGTGGTGGCGGTCAGGCTTCCGGCCTTGCACAGTGCGGGGCCGGCCTGGGCCGCTTGCGAGGATGCGGCGGCCGCAGAGGATTCCGTTGCGGCACCGGAAGTTGCGGGCTGGCTTGTTTCGCTGGCCGACGGGGTGGGCGGGGACGTGGCCGGCTGGGTCTGCGTCGAGCTGCCCCCGCAGCCGCTGAGCAGGAGGGCCGCCGCGGCAGCCGTTGTCACAACCAGTGCGTGCTTCATTCGCTGAGACCTCATGGCTCAACCATTATGCCCGCCGTTGCCTTAGTCAACGATGCCACGGCGGCGGAGCCCGATTGATGCCCGGATTGTGATTTCCGGGCATCGGCCGAGGTCAACTGCTCCTACGGACCCCTGGGGCCTCCTGCGGCCGCGGCGCAAGGGGAGCCGTTGCCGCTAGTCGGTCTCGGGGCCGGAGCAGTAGTGGCAGTCATCCGGGCAGGAGGCGGCGGTGCCGGCTGCCCAGGTGCCCGTCCCGGTCGCGACGCCGGACAGGGGGTTCGGCTGCTGCATCAGGGCGGGTTGGCGGTCAGTTGTCAGCATGGCGGGCCCCTTCGGGGTCTGCCACGCTCAGTTTGAAGCCGTCGGCGACGTGGAACAGCTTCCGGTGCCCGGCCTTGGACACCACCCACACGACGGCGCCGTCGGCGGTGCGGTTGTCTACACGGCCTGCGTGCTCGAGGAGGCCGCCCCGGCGGAGGTGGACGGCGTCGCCGATCTCGACGTCGTCCCAGTCTGTGGCGCGGCCCGAGGGCCGGTTATTCTGCAATGTCATGAGGAGTCCTGAACGGTTACGGGCAAGCGAGGATGTGATCCAGCTAACCGTGAAATGGCCCCCGTCTCAATGGTCAAATGTATGAGGCCCTCTCGTTCTGTTGTGCAGGCGTCTAGACGCGAGGCGCTCCGGTGTGGGTCCCTGCGGGCTGCGGGAGTGCGGGTTGGGTGCCGGCTCAGCCAAGTGGCGGTCAGATCGGCAAATGTGGCGGTGGTGGCGCCGGAACTCATAGTCTGCGCTGCCCATCGGGGCCTCCTGTCAGCCCTGCGTGGATGCCCTCACTATCAGTTCGGGCGGAAAGACCACCTGGGTGGGTGCAAATCCGTCCTCGGCTGCCGCTTCCCGGAGCAGCAATTCCAGTGCGGTGGAGCCGATGAGGGCGCTGGGCTGCCGGATGGAGGACAGGGGTACGACGGCGGCGGCGGCGAACTCAATGTCGTCGTAGCCGATCAGGGCGATCTCTTGCGGCACGTTGACGCCGCCCATGAGCATCAGGCCCTGGAGGACACCTATGGCCAGCAGGTCGTTGGCTGCAAAGATCGCATCCGGGCGTTCGGCTTCGGGCCGGGACCGGATGGACTCGCCGGCTGCCCTTCCCGAAAGCACGGTCAGGGATTCCGTCGCGATGACCTCGAGGGCTGCACCCGCAACGGCGTCGACGGCCTTCCGGGCCCCTGCCAAACGGTCCGCGACCTGCCGGATGCTTGCCGGGCCGCCAACAAACGCGATCCGCCGCCGGCCCAGCGACAACAGGTGGGCTGCAGCCATCTCCCCGCCCGCCAGGTCATCCACGGCCACCGAGGAGAAGCTCAGGTTCTCTGTCTGCCGGTCCACGAGCACCGTCGGGATGCCCCGGCGCCGGAGCTGCTCCAGCCGGGGGATCACATTTCCTACCGGGGACAGCAGTACGCCCCGCACGCGCTGCTGCTCGAAAAGATCCAGATAGGCGGATTCCCGGCCCTCATCCTCATTGCTATTTCCGACGAGGACCGTTAAATTCTCCGCGGTGGCACGGTCCTCTGCACCCCTGGCCAGATCCGTGAAGAAGGGGTTTGCGGCGTCTAGGACCACCAGGCCGATGCTGTGGCTCATGCCGGCGCGCAACTGGCGCGCGGCGTCGTTGCGGACGAAGCCGAGCTTGTCGATGGCGGACTGGACCCTGCCGGTGACTTCGGCAGAGACCTTCTCCGGCCGGTTCAGCACATTGGAGACCGTCCCGACCGAGACGCCGGCCAGGGCCGCGACGTCCTTGACGCTCGCTGAAACCATTTCCTGTGCTCCTGAAGGTGGACGCCGCAGCCCTTGGGGCTAGGCGGCGCATACGCAAAATACTCACTTCAGGATACCTGTCCGGGGCCTACTTTGAACCCTTTCATTGAAACGAATCAAAAGCTGCGTCACGGATGGTTGACAGCAGTTGACGTGTCCATTTGAAGACCCTATGATTCAAATCACAGCTGGTTATGAAACGATTCATTGCTGTGTTCAACAAGGCAGTGCTCACTAAGCCCCAAAGGTGCGGTTAATTTTATGCAGCAGACATACAGTTCCCGGTCCGGCCCCTCCGAGGGGGAACCGGTTCCGGTTCTCTCGCTCTCACACGCAGCCAAGACCTTTGGCCCGGTGGTCGCCCTGGCCGATGGAACCATCAACATCGAGGCTGGCGAAATCCACGCGCTGGTCGGGGAGAACGGCGCCGGCAAGTCCACGCTGGTGAAAATCCTCGCCGGCCTGCACCATCCCGATTCCGGCGACTTCCAGGTGGCGGGCCAGAGCGTCCAGTTCCGCAATGTAGCCGAGAGCAAGGACGCCGGAATTTCCGTCATCTACCAGGAGCCCACACTCTTTCCGGACCTGAGTGTCGCAGAGAACATCTTCGTTGGCCGCCAGCCCAAGGGCCGCTTCGGGCTCATCAGCAAGGCGACGATGGTCAGGGAAGCGCACAAGCTGTTCGAACGCCTTGGCGTTCCCATCGACCCGACCCGCATCGCCGAGGGCTTGTCCATCGCGGACCAGCAGATCATTGAAATCGCCAAGGCCATTTCGCTGGACGCCAAAGTCCTGGTGATGGACGAGCCCACCGCAGCCCTCAGCGGCGTCGAGGTGGAGCGGCTGTTTGCCGTGGCCCGGAGCCTCCGGGACCGCGGGACCGGCATCCTCTTCATTTCGCACCGTTTCGATGAGGTCTTTGACCTCTGCGACCGCATCACCGTCATGCGGGACGGCCGGTACATCTCCACCCACCGGACAGCAGACGTCACCGTGGAGCGGATCGTTCGCGAGATGGTGGGCCGTGACATCGGCGCCCTGTTCCCCAAAGCCCCTGCCGAGATCGGCGATGTCGTCCTGAAAGTGGACGGGCTCAGCCGCGCAGGAGTGTTCCGCGATATCAGCTTCGAGGTCCGCGCCGGGGAAATCGTTGCGCTGGCCGGCCTCGTGGGCGCCGGCCGCACCGAGGTGGCCCGTGCCGTGTTCGGAATCGATCCCTATGACGCCGGCGCCATCACCTTCGACGGGCGCAAGCTCAGGCCCCGCAATGCCCAGGCGGCCATCACTGCCGGCATGGGCTTCGTCCCGGAGGACCGCCGCAAGCAGGGCCTCGTGATGGACCTGTCCGTGGCCCGGAATGTCACGCTCACGCTGCGCAACAAATACACGACGGCGGGGCTGATCAACGGTGCCGCCGAGCGGCGCGCCGCCCAGGAGTGGAGCAAACGGCTCCAGGTGAAGACCGGCTCGCAGGAGTACGCCGTCTCCACGCTCTCCGGCGGCAACCAGCAAAAGGTGGTGCTCGCAAAGTGGCTGGCCACGGACCCGCGGCTGCTGATCATCGACGAGCCCACCCGCGGCATCGACGTCGGCACCAAGAGCGAGGTGCACCGGCTCATTTCGGACCTCGCCGGGCGCGGGATCGCGATCCTGATGATCTCCTCCGAACTGCCCGAGGTCCTCGGCATGGCGGACCGCGTCCTGGTCATGCGCGAAGGCCGGATCACCGCCGAACTCGACCGTGCCGATGCGAACCCCGAATCGGTCATGCACGCCGCCACATCTTCCGCAGGAGGAACCCTGTGAGCTCAGCTCTGGACCACAAGAACGCAACGACGACGGCGCCCGCCGCCGGCGCCCGAGGCGCCGTCGCTGCGGTGCTGCGGATGCGCGAACTCCCCGTGCTGATCGCGCTGGCACTGCTGGTACTCGTCACCTACCTGATCAACCCGCTGTTCCTCACCGCCCAAGGCGTGAAGGACCTGCTGCTCAACGCCACGATCATCATGATTCTGGCGGTAGGGCAGACCCTGCTGATCATCACCCGGAACATCGACCTCTCCGTCGGCTCCATGCTGGGGCTGGTCGCCTTCGGCACCGGCTCCATTTTCTCGGCCGTGCCCGGCGTTCCGATCATCGCAGTGTTTGC
Organism: Arthrobacter sp. P1_B3; assembly: GCF_056406615.1. NCBI lineage: Bacteria > Bacillati > Actinomycetota > Actinomycetes > Micrococcales > Micrococcaceae > Arthrobacter > Arthrobacter sp. P1_B3. The sequence continues at coordinate 108,564 of NZ_JBFTZV010000010.1, forward strand.
CATCGGTATGGCCTTCGGGGCGTTGCTCGGCGCCTTCAACGGCGCCCTGGTGACCCTGGCCAAAGTCCCCGCCCTGGTCATCACGCTCGGGACGCTCTACGTGTACCGCGGCCTGAACAACGCCTGGGCCGGCGGCAAGCAGTTCTTCGCGGGCGATCGTCCGGAGGAGTTCGGCGCACTCTCGGTGAACACCTTTCTGGGGTTCCCCGTCATCACGCTGCTGGCCATCGTCGTCGTGATCGCCGTGGCCGTCTACATGTCCGGCACCCGCCCGGGCCGTGACCTGTACGCCATCGGCTCGGACCCGGACGCGGCGACAGCCTTCGGCATCAAGGTCTCCAAGCGCGTGTTCCTGGCCTTCCTGGCCAACGGGGCGCTCGCCGGCCTGGCCGGCGTGCTCTACGCCAGCCGCTTCAACTCGGTCGGCGCGACCACCGGCACCGGCATGGAACTGACCGTGGTGGCGGCCGCCGTCGTCGGTGGCGTGGCCATCTTCGGCGGCAGCGGATCGGTGACCGGGGCCGCCCTCGGCGCCGTGCTCCTGACCACCATCACCAGCTCCCTGACCGCCCTCAGGGTGGACAAATTCTGGCAGCAGGCGATCGTCGGCGTGCTGATCCTCACCGCCATCATCATCGACCGCGTGGCCAGCCTGCGCACAGCCAAGAAACTGCGGATTAGCGAGGCTCGCAATGTCTGAAACCACGTCCACCACCAGCACGGCGCCGGCACCCGTGGCTGACAACACCAAGCCGCTGGCCAGCGAACCGAAGGGCCGGACCGGCGCCGCACGGATCCTTACCGGCCGTGACGCCATCACCATCTACGCCCTGATTGCTTTCCTGATCTACGCGGCCATCGCGATCCCGCGCTTCGCCTCGCCGGTGACCACCGGCTTCCTGCTCCTGGACGTGATCCCGGTCCTGCTGATTGCGATGCCGATGACGCTGATCATCATCACGGGCGAGATCGACCTGTCCGTGGCCAGCACGGCCGGCCTGACCAGCGCCTTGATGGGCGTCCTCTGGGCCGGCGGGATGGACGTCTGGCTGGTCCTGGCGATCAGCCTGCTGGCAGGAATTGCCGCCGGCATGTTCAACGGCTTCCTGATCGCGGTCCTCGGACTGCCGTCCCTGGCGGTCACGATTGGCACCCTGGCGTTGTTCCGCGGCCTGGCACTGGTCATCATCGGCGACAACGCCGTGGCCAACTTCCCGAAGGCGCTGACTGCCTTCTTCACCTCCAAGATCGGTGGCACCGGGATCCCCACGGTGATGATCGGCGTGGTCGTGGTGGTGGTCTTCTTCGGCGTGCTGCTGCACTTCACGCCGTTCGGGCGGGGGCTCTATGCGATGGGCTACAGCAAGGAAGCCGCCAGCTTCGTCGGCATCAACGTGGCCCGCAGCAAGTTCTGGCTGTACGTCGGATCCGGCGCCGTCTCTGCGCTCGCCGGCATCTACTGGACGCTGCGCTACACGAGTGCCCGCAGTGACAACGCCTCCGGCCTGGAACTGGCTGTCATCGCCGCTGTCCTGCTCGGCGGCGTGTCGATCTTCGGCGGCAAAGGCTCCATTCCCGGCGTGATCGCGGGGGTCCTGCTGATCGGGACGCTGAACTATGCGCTGCGCCTGGCCCGGGTGTCCGACGTCGTCCTCATCACGGTTACCGGGCTGCTGCTGATCGTCTCGGTGGTGGCGCCGAGCATCGGCTCCGCCATCCGGCAATGGCGCCACACCCGGCGCGTACGACGAAGTTTCACCCGCAAGGCCACCTGAAATCTGCACACGAGAACCACAGAAACCGTGCCCGCCTGGGGCCGGCCGCACCTACCGCACGAAGGAAAAGGGAAGAACAATGATGTTGAACCGCAAGAACAAGGGCCAGACCGGCCGACTGGGAAGCATGGTGGCCATCACCGCCGTGGCCGCACTGGCGCTGACAGCCTGCAACAGCGGCTCCGCATCCTCCAGCGATACCAGCAGCCCCTCAGCAGGGGGAGGGGACCAGAAGATCACCTTCATCCCCAAGCAGCTGAACAACCCGTACACCGACGTCGTCCTGGGCGGCGGCAAGAAGGGCGCCACCGAGGCCGGATTCGCCTCGTCCCAGGTGGTCGGACCGCTGGAAGCCTCCGCCTCCAGCCAGGTTTCCTTCATCAACGCCGAGACGCAGGCCGGCACGAACGTCATCACGATCGCGGCAAATGACCCCGACGCCGTCTGCACGGCCCTCGGCGAAGCCCGCTCCGCCGGCGCCAAGATCGTCGCGTTCGACTCCGACACCAACCCTGACTGCCGCGACGTCTTCATCAGCCAGGTCGTCGCCAAGGACGTTGCCCTGATCCAGACCAAGCTGATCTCCGAGCAGATCGGCGGCAGCGGCGAAATCGCCATCCTGTCCGCCACCGCCAACGCCACGAACCAGAACGAGTGGATCAAGTACATGGAGGAGGAGCTGGCCTCCAACCCCGCGTACAAGGACATCAAGCTTGTTGCCAAGGTCTACGGCGATGACAACGACACCAAGTCCTTCCAGGAAGCCCAGGGCCTCATGCAGGCCCACCCGAACCTGAAGGGCATCATCTCTCCGACCACAGTGGGCATCGCCGCCACTGCCCGGTACCTCTCAACGTCCGCCTACAAGGGCAAGGTTGCCCTCACCGGGCTGGGGCTGCCGAATGAAATGCGGCCCTTCGTGAAGGACGGAACCGTCAAGGAGTTCGCTCTCTGGGACCCGGCACAGCTTGGCTATGTTGCCGCGTTCGCCGGCAAGGCCCTCACGGACGGCAAGATCACCGGCAAAGAAGGGGATACCTTCACCGCCGGCGAGCTTGGCGAACGCAAAGTCGAAAAGGGCGGCCTCGTGATCGTCGGCCCGCCGACCGTCTTCAACGCCGAGAACATCGACAAGTACAACTTCTGATCCGTCCCTGACCCATCCCGAGCAGCCGGGCGGGCCGCCGACAGCCCGCCCGGCATCTCGTTCCTTCCACCCACACCATTCCACTTCACCGGTGCCGCAGCACCGGGTCCACGGCGCCCTTCTCCACAGCCGTGCCCGGAACCCGCATTCCGGAGCCCCAGGTACCCCTTTTCACGCCGGAAGGCCCCTTACATGAACCAGAAACAACCGGCAGACCGGCTGCTGCACCCGCACCGGCGCCGCCCCACCCGCATCGGGCTGGTCTCCGGCGGGCTGGGCGCCTACTGGCCCCAGTTCCCGGAGCTGCTCCCGCAGCTGCAGGACTCCGTCCGCTACGTCACCGGCCGCTTCCAGGGACTCGACGCCGAAGTCGTCGACACCGGCTTCATCTCCGACGCGCAGGAGGCCGCGACGGCCGGTGAAAAGATGCGCGTCGCCGACTGCGACCTCATCGTCATCTTCCTCACCACGTACCTGACCTCCTCCATGGTCCTGCCGATCGCGCAACGGGCGAAGACCCCCGTCCTGGTGATCGACCTGCAGCCGACCGAAGCGATGGACCACGCCAACTTCGACACCGGCAAATGGCTGGCCTACTGCGGCCAGTGCCCGGTGCCGGAGGTCGCCAACGTCTTCCGCCGGGCCGGGATCGACTTCCGCTCAGTCTCCGGGCATCTCAAGCAGGAGTCCGCCTGGGAGCGGATCACGCAGTGGGTCCACGCCGCCGGCGTCCGCGCCCGGCTCCGCAGTGCCCGGCACGGGCTCATGGGCCACCTCTATCCGGGCATGCTCGATGTCGCCAGCGACCTCACCACCGTCTCGACCACCTTCGGCTCCCACGTCGAAGTGCTCGAATTCGATGACCTCCGCGAACGGGTCAACGCCGTGACGGACGCGGAGGTCTCCGAACGGCTCGGGCTCGCCCGCGAACTTTTCGTTGTCGATGACTCCGTGAACGACGACGACTTCGCGTGGGGCGCGAAGGTCTCGGTGGGCCTGGACCGCCTCGTGCAGGACTTCGACCTCGACTCCGTGGCCTACTACCACCGCGGACTGGCCGGGGAACAGCACGAACGGCTGGGCGCCGGGATGATCCTGGGCTCCTCCATCCTGACCGCCCGGGGCATCCCGATGGCCGGCGAATTCGAACTGCGGACCTCCATTGCCATGCTGGCCGCCCAGGCGATCGGCGCCGGGGGATCCTTCACCGAGATCCAGGCCCTGAACTTCCTCGACAACGTGGTCGAAATGGGACACGACGGCCCGGCCCACCTGGCCGTGTCCGCCCAGGACCCGCTCCTGCGCGGACTCGGCATCTACCACGGCAAGCGCGGCTGGGGCGTCTCGGTCGAATTCGATGTGCGCCACGGCCCCGTCACCACCTTCGGCCTCGGCCAGGACCCGGACGGAAGCTACGTCTTCGTCACCTCCGAAGGCGAAGTTGTCCCGGGGCCCCTCCTGCAGATCGGCAACACGACCTCCCGGGTGGACTTCGGCGGGGACCCCGGGCTCTGGGTGGACCAGTGGAGCCAGACCGGAATCGGCCACCATTGGGCCCTCTGCATCGGCCACCGGGCCGCCGACATCAAGGCCGCCGCGTCCCTGTTGGGCATCGAACACCGCCACGTGGTGCTCTCATGAGCACGCAACGCGTTTGCTTCCAACTTCAGGTCAAGCCCGGGCTGATCGAGGAATACACCCGCCGGCACGCCGCCGTCTGGCCGGAGATGCTCCGGGCCCTCAAGGCCTGCGGCTGGAACAACTACTCACTCTTCCTCCGGCCCGACGGGCTCCTGATCGGCTACTTCGAAACAGACAGCCTGACCGGCGCGCAGGCCCGGATGGCAGCCACGGACGTCAACGACCGCTGGCAGGCCGACATGGCCGGCTTCTTCGAGGATCTCTCCGGTGCACCGGACCAGGGCTTCCTCCAGCTCACCGAAATCTTCAATCTCGAGGACCAGTTGTCCGCGGCCAACGCCGCCGGGGACAACCACCAACCGCAAAAGGAACAGTCATGAACACCACAGAAACGGCCCTGGGCCGCCTCGGGGAACTCGCCATCGAGGTCCCGTCCTGGGCCTACGGCAACTCCGGCACCCGCTTCAGGGTGTTCGGCACGCCCGGCACCCCGCGCACCGTCCAGGAGAAGTTGGCCGACGCCGCGAAGGTCCACGAACTCACCGGCCTGGCACCCACGGTCGCCCTGCACATCCCCTGGGACAAGGTGGATGACTACGCGGCCCTGAAGGAGTACGCGGCGGGTCTGGGCGTGGGCCTGGGCACGGTGAACTCCAATACCTTCCAGGACGACGAGTACAAGTTCGGCTCGCTGACCTCCTTGAACCCTGCGGTGCGCCGCCGCGCCATCGACCACCACCTCGAGTGCCTGGAGATCATGCACGCCACGGGCTCGCGCGATTTGAAGATCTGGCTCGCGGACGGCACCAACTACCCGGGCCAGGACGACATGCGCGGCCGGCAGGACCGCCTGGCCGAATCCCTGCAGGAGATCTACGCCGCCTTGGGCGCGGAACAGCGCCTGGTGCTGGAATACAAGTTCTTCGAGCCGGCTTTCTATCACACCGACGTCCCGGACTGGGGCACCTCCTACGCTCAGACCCTGGCGCTGGGCGAGAAGGCCCTCGTCTGCTTGGACACCGGCCACCACGCCCCGGGCACCAACATCGAATTCATCGTCATGCAGCTGCTGCGCCTGGGCAAGCTCGGCTCCTTTGACTTCAACTCCCGCTTCTACGCGGATGATGACCTGATCGTCGGCGCGGCCGACCCGTTCCAGCTCTTCCGCATCATGCATGAGGTCATCCGCGGCGGCGGCTTCGGCAAGTCCGCAGGAGAGAATTCAGCCGTCGCCCTGATGCTGGACCAGTGCCACAACCTGGAAGAAAAGATCCCGGGCCAGATCCGCTCGGTGCTCAACGTCCAGGAAATGACTGCCCGGGCCCTGCTGATCGACACGGACGCGCTCGCCGAGGCCCAGCGCAGCGGGGATGTCCTGGCCGCCAACGGCATCTTCAACGATGCCTTCTACACCGATGTCCGTCCTGCGCTGGCGCAGTGGCGTGAATCCCGCGGCCTGCCCGCGGACCCGCTGGCCGCCTTCAAGGCCAGCGGCTACCAGAAGAAGATCAACGAGGACCGCGTCGGCGGCCAGCAAGCCGGATGGGGCGCTTAAGAGTTATGACTGAGAACAAGACTGTTGAAGAACTGATTGCCCGTTCCAACCGCCTCGGCGCGGACAAGCGGAACACCAACTTCGCCGGCGGTAACACCTCGGCCAAGGGCACCGAAAAGGACCCCGTGACCGGCGAGGACGTCGAACTCCTGTGGGTCAAGGGCTCCGGCGGCGACCTCGGCACACTGAAGGCCGGAGGCCTTGCCGTGCTGCGGCTGGACCGGCTGCAGGCGCTGAAAAACGTGTACCCCGGCGTCGAGCGCGAAGACGAGATGGTGGCCGCATTCGACTACTGCCTGTTCGGCTTGGGCGGCGCCGCGCCGTCGATCGACACCGCCATGCACGGCCTGGTCGATGCCGCGCACGTGGACCACCTGCACCCGGACTCCGGGATCGCCATTGCCACGGCGGCCGACGGCGAGGCGCTCACCAAGGAGATCTTCGGCGAGAAGGTGGCGTGGGTGCCGTGGCGGCGCCCCGGGTTCCAGCTGGGCCTGGACATCGCCGCGATCAAGGACGCGAACCCGCACGCGGTCGGCACCATCCTCGGCGGACATGGCATCACGGCCTGGGGCGCCACCAGCGAGGAAGCCGAGGCCAACTCGCTGTGGATCATCGAACAGGCCGAGCAGTACATCAAGGACCACGGCCGGGCCGAACCGTTCGGGCCGAAGCTGCCCGGCTACGCTGCCCTCCCGGAAACCGAGCGGCGGGCGAAGGCGGCCGCCCTGGCGCCCGTGATCCGCGGACTCGCCTCGACGGACAAGCCGCAGCTGGGGCACTTCAGCGACGACCCAGCCGTCCTGGAGTTCCTCGAAGCCGCCGAGCACCCGCGGCTCGGCGCCCTGGGCACGTCCTGCCCGGACCACTTCCTGCGCACCAAGGTCAAGCCGCTGGTCCTGGACCTGCCCGCCGACGCCCCGGTCGAGGACTCGATCGCCCGGCTGAAGGAACTCCACGCCGCCTACCGCGAGGACTACCAGGAGTACTACGACCGGCACGCGACCCCTGAGAGCCCCGCCCTGCGCGGCGCGGACCCGGCGATCGTCTTGGTGCCCGGGGTGGGCATGTTCTCCTTCGGGGCGAACAAGCAGACCGCCCGGGTGGCGGGGGAGTTCTACCTCAACGCCATCAATGTCATGCGCGGCGCCGAGGCCGTCTCCAGCTACGCCCCGATCGAGGAATCTGAGAAGTTCCGGATCGAGTACTGGGCCCTGGAAGAGGCCAAGCTGGCCCGGATGCCCAAGCCGAAATCCCACGCCGGCCGGATCGCCCTGGTGACCGGGGCGGCGTCGGGGATCGGCAAGGCGATCGCCACCCGTTTCGCCGCCGACGGCGCGTGCGTGGTCATCGCGGACCTGAACCTGGACAACGCCCGCGCGGTGGCCGCGGAACTCGGCGGCCCCGACGTCGCGATCGGCGTCCAGGCCGATGTCACCGACGAGGCCCAGATCGCCGCGGCCATCCAGGAAGCCGTCCTGGCCTTCGGCGGCCTGGACCTGGTGGTCAACAATGCCGGACTCTCCATCTCGAAGCCGCTCCTGGAAACCACGGAGAAGGACTGGGACCTTCAGCACAACGTCATGGCCAAGGGCTCGTTCCTGGTGGCCAAGGCCGCCGCGCAGGTGATGATCGGCCAGGAAATGGGCGGGGACATCATCTACATCTCCTCCAAGAACTCCGTGTTCGCGGGCCCGAACAACATCGCCTACTCCGCCACCAAGGCAGACCAGGCCCACCAGGTCCGGCTCCTCGCCGCGGAACTGGGCGAGTACGGCATCCGGGTCAACGGCATCAACCCCGACGGCGTGGTCCGCGGCTCCGGGATCTTCGCCGGCGGCTGGGGCGCCAAGCGCGCCGCCGTCTACGGCGTGCAGGAAGAGGAGCTGGGCAAGTACTACGCCCAGCGCACCCTGCTCAAGCGCGAAGTCCTGCCCGAAAACGTGGCCAACGCCGCCGCCGTGCTCACCGGCAGCGAGCTCTCCCACACCACCGGGCTCCACATCCCCGTGGACGCCGGCGTGGCCGCGGCCTTCCTGCGATGAGCCTTCCTGCGATGGGCACCGTGCCACCAGCGGACACGGCACCAGCCAGCGGCGGCCTGTTCGCCGCCGTCGACATCGGCGCCTCCTCTGGCCGCGTCATCCTGGGCCGGGTCACGGGTAGTCCCGGTGGGACGAGGGCCGAGCTGGAGACGGTGCACCGTTTCCCCAACGGCGTCAAGGAGCTCGACGGCGGCCTCCGCTGGGACTTCGACGCGCTGTTCGCCGAGGTCCTCACCGGGCTCGCGGCCGCCGCCACGGCGGCCGCGGCCCGCGGCGAGCGCATCGCCAGCATCGGGATCGACACGTGGGCCGTGGACTACGGGCTGGTCAACGCCGCCGGCGAGCTCGTCGCCTCGCCGTTCAGCTACCGCGATGACCGGTCCCGGGCCGCCGTCGCCCCGGTCCACCAGGAACTCGATCCGGCCCGGCTCTACGCCACCACGGGGCTGCAGTTCCTGCCGTTCAACACCATCTACCAGCTCGCCACCGAGCCCGCACTGGAGGGGCTGCAGGCGCTGCTGATCCCTGACCTCATCGGGTTCCTGCTGACCGGCCGGCGCCGCACCGAGGCCACCAACGCCTCCACCACCGGGCTCTTCGACGCCGTCGCGGGGGAGTGGGCCACGGAGTTCCTGGCCGCCCTGGGCCTGCCCAAGCACCTGTTCCCGCCGCTGATCCAGCCCGGCGAGACCCTCGGCACCCTGCTGCCGGAGATCGCGGAACGGACCGGCCTGCCCGCTGCCACGGAAGTGGTGGCCGTGGGCTCGCACGACACCGCCTCGGCCGTCGCTGCCGTACCCGCGGGCGCCGGAGGTGATGAGGAGAAATTCGCCTACATCTCCTCGGGCACGTGGTCCCTGGTCGGTGTCGAACTCTCCCATCCGGTCCTGACCGAGGCCAGCCGGGCCGCGAACTTCACCAACGAACGCGGCGTGGACGGCACCATCCGCTACCTGCGCAACGTCGGCGGCCTCTGGTTGCTCAGCGAATGCCAGCGCGCCTGGGCCGCCGAAGGCTACCGGCCCGGACTTGAGGAACTGCTCGACGCAGCCGCAACTCTTCCTCCCGGCGGTCCCGTCATCAACGCCAACGATTCGTACTTTATCGCCCCCGACAACATGCCCGAACGGATCCGGGCCGCGGTCCGCAACACCGGCGCGGTCCTCCCGGAGCATCCCGCGCACATCGTGCGCTGCATCCTGGACAGCCTCGCCGCCGGCTACGCCCGGACCATCGCCGACGCCGAACGGCTCGCGGACGTCCGGGCCGGCGTCGTGCACATTGTGGGCGGCGGATCCCAGAACCGGCTCCTGTGCCAGCTCACCGCCGACGCGACCGGCAAGCCCGTCCTGTCCGGTCCGGTCGAAGCCACGGCCCTGGGCAACGTCCTGGTTCAGGCCCGCGCCGCCGGCGTGCTCGGCGGCGGCCTGGGCGAGCTGCGCGCCGTGGTGCGCGCCTCCCAGCAGCCGGCGGAGTACGTGCCCTCAACTGTGGCGGAACACCAGAGGGCCGGAGGTGCCCGGTGAAGATCGCACTCTTCGCCACGTGCATCGTGGACGCCATGTACCCGGCCACGGCGCGCGCCACCGTGTCCATCCTCGAACGCCTCGGCCACGAGGTCATCTTCCCCGCCGGGCAGGCCTGCTGCGGGCAGATGCACGTCAACAGCGGCTACTTCCGGGAGGCGCTGCCCGTCGTCGCCAACCATGTGAAGGCATTCGAAGAAGACGAGTACGACGTCGCCGTCGCACCGTCCGGTTCCTGCGTCGCCTCCGTGAAGCACCAGCACCCCATGGTTGCCCGCCGCTGCGGGGACGCCGGGCTGGAAGCCCGGGCAGCGGCCGTCGGACATAAGACCTACGAGCTCTCCCAGCTCCTGGTCGATGTCCTCGGCGTCACGGACGCCGCGGCACAGCTGGGCTCCTACTTCCCGCACCGGATCACCTACCACCCCAGCTGCCACGGCATGCGGCTTCTCCGGCTCGGCGACCGGCAGCTGGACCTGCTGCGCTCGGTGGCAGGCATCGAGGTGGCCGAGCTGCCCGAGGCCGAGCAGTGCTGCGGCTTCGGCGGAACCTTCTCGATGAAGAACGCGGACGTGTCCTCGGCGATGCTCGCGGACAAGACCGCCAACATCTGCGGCACCGGCGCGGATCTCTGCGCCGGGGGTGACGCCTCCTGCCTCCTGCATATCGGCGGTGGCCTGTCCCGCCAGGGCAGCGGCGTCACCACGATGCACTTCGCCGAGATCCTGGCCAGCACCCTCGAGAATCCCGCCGCCGTCACCGGCGACGTCCGCCTCACCACCGGAAGGACCGCACGATGAGCGGCACATTCCTGGGGATGCCGTCCCTGCCCGTCTTCGGCATCGGCAACCTGCACGAGCACGAGCCCTTCCCGAAGGCCGCCCGCCGCGAACTCGGCAACACCCAGCTGCGGGCAAACCTCGGCCACGCCACCCGGACCATCCGGGACAAGCGGCTGGCCGTCGTGTCCGAGCTCCCCGACTGGGAGGAGCTGCGCGAGGCCGGCCGGGCGATCAAGGAATCCGTCATGGCGCGGCTGCCGGAGCTGCTGGAGCAATTCGAGGCGAACTTCACCGCCCGCGGCGGGACCATCCACTGGGCCCGCGACGCCGGCGAAGCCAACGCGATTGTCGCTTCCCTCATCCGGGAGCAGGGCGCCGACGAGGTGGTCAAGGTCAAGTCCATGGCCACCCAGGAGATTGGCCTCAACGAGTACCTCGAGGAACAGGGGATCGCGGCGTTCGAGACCGACCTCGCCGAGCTCATCGTCCAGCTGGACCACGACAAGCCCAGCCACATCCTGGTCCCGGCGATCCACAAGAACCGCAGCCAGGTCCGGGACATCTTCCTGCGCGAAATGGAGGGCGTCGACCCGGAGCTGACCAACGAGCCGGCCCGGCTCGCCGCGGCCGCCCGGGCCCACCTGCGCCGCAAGTTCCTCAGCGCCAAGGTGGCCGTGTCCGGCGCGAACTTCGCCCTCGCCGACTCCGGCACACTCGCCGTCGTCGAATCCGAAGGCAACGGACGCATGTGCCTGACGCTGCCCGAAACCCTCATCACCGTCATGGGCGTGGAGAAGCTGCTGCCGGCGTGGGAGGACCTCGAGGTGTTCATGCAGCTGCTCCCGCGCTCCTCCACCGGCGAGCGGATGAACCCCTACACCTCGCTGTGGACCGGCGTCACGCCCGACGACGGGCCGCAGAACGTCCACCTGGTCCTGCTGGACAACGGGCGCAGCGCCGCCCTGGCCGACGAGATGGGCCGCTCAGCCCTGCACTGCATCCGCTGCAGCGCCTGCATGAACGTCTGCCCCGTCTATGAGCGCACCGGCGGGCACGCCTACGGATCCACCTACCCGGGACCGATCGGCGCCATCCTGTCACCGCTGCTGACCGGGATCACGGCGGAGGAGAACAACTCGCTGCCGTACGCCTCGTCCCTGTGTGGGGCCTGCTATGACGCCTGCCCGGTGAAGATCAACATCCCGGACATCCTGGTGCACCTGCGCGGTGAGGACGTGGACAGCAAACGGGGCAAGCGCGGGAAACGCGGGAGGGAGCGCCTGCCGAGCCAGATGGACCTGGGCATGAAGGCTGCCTCCTGGGCGCTGTCCTCTGGAAAGAACCTTGGCCTGGTCGAGAAGGCGCTGCCCCTGGGCCGGATCGCCGCCGGACCGGATAAGAAAATCACCAAACTGCCGGGCATCGCCGCCGGCTGGACCCAGAGCCGGGACATCCCCGCGCCGCCGGCACAGTCCTTCCGGCAGTGGTGGGACAAGGAACATCGGGCCCCGGCCGCCCCGACGGACCCAACCGGCACGGGCGACGCCGGTACTGGGAACGCCGGCACAGGATCCGCCGGTACAGAGGAGAACCCGTGAACGCGCGCGAAGAAATACTCGACCGGATCCGCTCGGCCCTCCGCGACGCCCCGGCCGTACCGGACGTGCCGCGCGACTACCGCCGCAGCTCCACCCTGGGCGAGGAAGAGCTCATCGAGCTGCTGACGGACCGGTTGGTCGACTACAAGGCGAACGTCTTCATCGAGGAGGCAGCCGCGGTGCCGCAGCGGCTCGCCGTGCTGCTCGAAGGCGCCGGCCGCTACGCCATTCCGCACGGCCTCGACCAGGCGCTGTTCGCTGAGGCGGACGCGCGCGACGGCGGCTCCCGCCGCGTCACCGACGCGCCCGGGCACCGGCTCAGCGTCGAGGAACTGGACAGGGTGGACGCCGTCGTCACCGGCAGCGCCGTGGCGGTCGCCGAAACCGGCACCATCGTCCTGGACGCAAGCCCGGACCAGGGCCGCCGGGTCATCAGCCTCGTCCCGGACCGCCACATCTGCATCGTGCGGGCCCGGGATATCACGGCGATCCTGCCGGAGGCCCTCCGCCGGCTCGACGGCACCCGCCCGCAGACCTGGATCAGCGGCCCCAGCGCCACAAGCGACATCGAACTCGAACGCGTCGAAGGCGTCCACGGACCGCGGACCCTGGACGTGGTGATCGTGCGCGGGTAGTGCGGTCTGTGTCGGTGACCAGCCCTGCTTCCCATGCAAACAAAGGGAAGCAGGGCTTTCCTGTTTGGCATGACGCGTCCTGGGGGAGTGCGGCAAACTCGATCATCCAGACGATACTCATGGTCTTCTCAGCCGGAAGTTGAACCATGGAAGCATGTACTTAGTCGATCCCAGAGCCTATGCACAGCACTTGATGCACCCTGGCACGTGGTTCCACAAGACGAGCCGCAGGCACGGGACCGCCCGGGACCGGCAGCCCACGCACTCCCGGCTGGACTATCTCGAGGCTGGCATGACGGGAACCGTCAGCACCGCCTACACGCGACGCAGGGCCAAGGAACTCGAGCAGGCATTCCGCAACGGAGACGTTTCCTACGAAGAAGCGTGCCTGGAGATGGAGCAACTCGACGGAGGGGTCTGAACGCTTGCCCGCGCTCGCCAGAACCGCACGTTTCCTCCGGTGCCGAACCTGTCGGGCAGATCAGGGCGGTTGTGGGCCCTCCATTCGCCCTGATCTGCCCCACAGCACTTCTCATCACCCTGGATCACGTCAATTCACGGTGGATTCCCAGATCGAGATATCCGCCGGAATGGTCACAGCTGCTCTGACGGAAGTGTCCGCGATGGTCACGGCTAAACGCCAGGACGAGGGTCCGCTACGATGACGCTATGAGCGCGCACCAACGCTAGCCCATTCGGGGCCGGCGACAATGGAAAGGCATTCCATGATGAAGCGCGCTCTGCCACATGCACTGTTCTATGTCTTCGGACACCGTGTCTGCTGTGGCACCATTCCTAGCTGGACCGCCCACGTCGGCCAGAAGTGGGACACCTTTGATGTCGCACCCTACAACCTCTACAACGTCATCTGGCGCGCTCAGAACTGGGTCTTGCAGAACTGCGACGACTAACCGATTCAGAGCGTTCTACCGGCGTAGGAACTGCTCCGGCACCTGTCATAGGTCCGGGGCTTTTCCTTGCCGCCAATTTAGCGCGGCTGTGCTGTTTCCCGTCCATGCCCGCACTTGTCGTAGCGGGCGGCGACGCTCGACGGAGCTGCGCGTTTTTGCCCGTGCCGAATCTGTCGGGCAGATCAGGGCGAATGCGGGCCCTCTATTCGCCCTGATCTGCCCCACAGCCGAACAACGCCCCGGCAGGCAAAGCAAAAGGCCCTGCTTCCCTTAGTTTGTAAGGGAAGCAGGGCCTTTTTATATGGTGGTGACGGTGGGATTTGAAACCTCTCCCGCGTCAGCACTGGCAAGGAAAACCGCTAGAATCCGGGGAATTACATCACCTGAGATCACGGCAATTCACACTAGATGTGCCCAAAGTGTGCCCGCCGGCGTCTAGTGGCAGTGGCAAGTGCAGTAGGGCGCAGGATCCCAAAACTCGTAGTCGGGCTCTAGCTCCTCGAATGGCGATCGGGCAGGGACTGCCAACAACTCATCTAGCATCCGACTCGTTGCCTCAACATCTCGCTTCACCACGCCTGGCACGATAGCCACCAGGAACGACAAACCCCCGCCAGTCGTGATGACTGGCGGGGGTTTCTCTGTGCGTGGTGGTTAGCGGACTATGTACGTCCGGCTGAACCGATAGCTGACCTTGCCGTTCAATGTGCCCTTGACGCGGACGACGTACTTATCGCCTTTGCCTTCCCATGCCTTGTGGGTGTCATGGTAACCGCCCGCGAAAATTTTACCGTTCAAGAACCAGCGGTATTCCAGCTTGGTGCCCGTGGGCCAGCCGTACTTATTCGCCCGCAGGACTGTTCCTGCGGTGACGTACACGGTAGATACACCGGCTGTGCAACTCGCGCTAGTTTCTGCACATGACGAGGGGCAGAAATTGAATTCCGGTGCACAGGTTGCGGCGCTCGCCGGGGCCGCCGCGGTGAGCGCTCCTGCTCCCAGGGCAACGGAAAGGACGGCAGCGGCTGCCGCTTTACGGAAGATCGATCGTTTCAATGCTGGCACGGTTCCCCGCACCTCCTGTCGGTGGTTGGCAGATAGTTTTTGGCTGCTGAACGCTTCCGACATACACCGTCTAAGGCGCCCCCAAGCATGAGTATAACCACACGGGCAACACTGGCATCAAGGGTGCCCGGCCTAGGCAGGCAGGAATCCGGGCAGGCGGTTTCCCCAACGGATGCCCCGCAAGTGTTCCGGGCACCGCCGGTATTCCTCAACGTCCCAGTCGGAATCAGCCACGCGCTCCACGTTGCCGGCAGGGATCCAAGCCCAATGCGCGTGCCGGCCATCGTCAGCCCAGCTCACAAGAATGGACGAGGGATTTCAGCGCTCCGCGACGGCAGACGCTCTAGATCACGCCGTATCTCTGGCGAATGTGCCCAAAATGTGCCCACCGGCCTAAATTGGGCAAAACAAAAGGCCCCGCTTCCCTTTGTTTATAAGGGGAGCAGGGCCTTTCTCATTTGGCGGTGACGGTGGGATTTGAACCCACGTTGGCTTTTACACCAAACAACATTTCGAGTGTTGCACCTTCGGCCGCTCGGACACGTCACCAACCTGACTAGGGTACCGGAGCAAGGCGCCCATCCACAAAACGAGCCACAACGGCACCCGCACCATGCCGGGAACGCGCGCGGCGCCCTTCCCCGCGAACAGCGCGGGCACTAGATTCGTAAGCACAATGACTACTTCTGAACGGCACGCCACGGCCACCGCCTACTGGACCGTCGGCCCGGAGCAGGGCGAGCTCCGGAGCGAGGAACTGCCCGCCCCCGGACCCGGCGAGGCACTGATCCGCACGCTGTACTCGGGCATCAGCAAGGGCACCGAGCTGGTGGTCCACCACGCGAGCGTCCCGGCGTGCGTCGCCGGGGCCATGGCCGCCCCCAACCAGGAAGGGGACTTCCCCTACCCGGTGAAATTCGGTTACCTCACCGTGGGCGTGGTTGAGGACGGTCCGGACGGCTGGGCCGGTAAGACCGTCTTCTGCCTCTACCCGCACCAGGACCGCTTCATCGTCCCGGTCGAATCACTCACGGTGATTCCCGACGGCGTCCCGGCCCGCCGCGCGGTGCTGACCGGCACGGTGGAAACCGCCATTAACGGAATCTGGGAGGCCGGGCCCCGCTTGGGCGACCGCATCGCCGTGATCGGGGCCGGACTCGTCGGCGGCATGGTGGCCAGGCTCCTGGCCGGCTTTCCGCTGGCGCGGCTGCAGCTGATCGACGTCGACCCCGCCAAACGCGCGTTCGCAGACGCCCTCGGCGTCGACTTCAGCCACCCCGACGACGCCCTCCCGGACTGCGACATCGTGATCCACTGCTCGGCCTCGCAGGAAGGCCTGCAGCGAAGCCTGCAGTTGGTGGGCGACGACGGAGACATCATCGAAATGTCCTGGTACGCCGACCGGAAGATCTCCCTGCCGCTGGGGGAGGACTTCCATGCCCGCCGCCTGTCCATCCGGGCCAGCCAGGTGGGGATGGTGGCCCGCGCCCGCCGGCACCGCCGCACCAACGCCGAGCGCCTCGCGCTCGCCGTGTCCCTGCTGCAGGACCCGGTCTATGACGTCTTCCTGACCGGATCCTCGACGTTCGAGGAGCTCCCCGGCGCTGTCCAGCGGCTCGCCGACGGGACCCTGGACGCCCTCTGCCACGTCATCGAATACCCGTCCGCCAAAGTCTCATTCACCCCACACCCATCCGCCCCAGCCCAGCCCACCAAAGCCGCGAGGTAGCCCGTGTTCAGCCTGACCGTCCGCCGTAACTTCATGATCGCCCACAGCCTTCCGCGCGAAGCCTTCGGCCCCGCCCAAGGCCTGCACGGGGCCACGTTCGTCACGGAGGTGACCTTCCGCCGTCGTGAGCTCAATGACGATGCGATTGTGCTGGACATCGGCGCGGCGGGGGACGTGGTGGACGAAGTCCTCGAGGGGCTGAACTACAAAAACCTCGACGAGCACCCCGACTTCGTCGGCAAGCTGAGCACCACCGAGGCCCTCGCCCGGTACATCGCCGACGCCGTCGCCGCGCAGATCCGCGTCGGCAACGACGGGCGCGAGCTCGCCGGGCTGGACGTCACCCTGCGCGAAACCCCCGACGCCTGGGCCGGCTTCTCGCTGGACTTCGACGCCCGCTAAGCGCCGCAGATGCCTCCGGCCAGCCCCCGCCTCCGGCTTGTGGTGCCCGGCAACGTCCGGCACAACTCCGGCGGCAACGTCTACAACGCGGCGCTCGCCCGGGAACTGACAGCCCTCGGCGCCGTAGTGGAAACCTGCCCGCTCGACGGCGACTGGCCGGGAGGCAGCGCGGGGGACCGGCGGCGCCTGGCCCGGCTGCTGAATGCGGAGTCCACAAACCCGGGTTCCCCGACTGGGTCCGTGATGGTGGTCGATAGCCTTCTCGCCTGCGGTGCGCCCGACGAACTGGAGGAGGCCGCGGCCGCCGGGCAGCAGGTCTGGATCCTGCTGCACATGCCCTTGCCGGACCATTCCGAGCGCGAACGCAGGGCCCTGCAGGCCGCGGCCGGTGTCATCTGCACAAGCGGCTCGGCCGCGGCGGGCATCCGTGCCCGGCACGGCCTGGACGGCATCAGGGTGGCCCTGCCCGGTACTGCGCCCGCCCCTTTGGCGGCAGGCAGCCTGTCCGCCGGCGCCGGCGGGCCGCACATCATCGCCGTGGCCGCATTGCTGGAGAACAAGGACCAGTCGCTCCTGCTGGACGCGCTCGCCCGGCTCACGGATTTGCCCTGGACGGCGTCCCTCATCGGCTCGGATACCGCCCACCCGGCCTATGCGGCGCAGCTCCGGAACTCCGTGGAATGTCTGGGCCTGGCTGGGCGGGTCAGCATCCCGGGCGAGCTCCAGGGCCCGGCGCTGGAGGCTGAATGGGACGCGGCCGATCTCAGCCTGCTGATTTCCCGGGCCGAAACCTACGGCCTGGTGGTCACCGAATCGCTGGCCCGCGGCATTCCCGTGCTGGTGCGCGAAGGCACCGGAGCCGTCGAGGCGCTCGGCGCCGGCAACCTGCCCGGCTCGCCGGGGCCGGACAGCTGGCCGGGCAGGATGCTGGACGCGCCGGTGCCTGACACGCCGCTGCCGGGCGCCGCCGTCGGGCTCGGAACGGACCCCGCCCCGCTGGCGGACCTGCTCAGCCGCTGGCTGCGCGACGCCGCACTCAGGGAACGCTGGCGGGACGCGGCAGCGGATGCACGGGGCCGGTTGCCCGGCTGGGACGCCACTGCCCGGACCGTTCTGGAGCTCCTGTCGACGGAATCGACGGAATCGACCGAATCCCCGGAAACCGGCGACACCGGGAAACCGGCGGCCCAGGTTGATACGGCTTCTTGATACCGCTGGCAGAGAAGCTGTTGGAGAATGAGCCCATGAGCAGCCACCCTGTCGCCACGCAATCGCCGTCGGTAGAAGAGCCCGTCAATCTGCCGGAGCCGCAGACCCTGACTCCGGAGCGGCTCCGGGCGTGGGCCTGGCACCGGCAGGGCCTGGACGGCTCGCTGGCCGGCTGCACGGCGGAACAGGTTCTGGCCCGGGCAGGCTGGGCCCGGTCCGTGGGCGGCGCCAACCCATACCTCACGCTCTTCGCCCGCGCCGGCATCCTCCGCGAACAGGTGGACGCCGACGTCCTCGCCCACCGGATCCTGGAACTCCCCGTCGCCCGCGGCTGCACCTACGTCCTGGGCCGGGACGACTTCGCCTGGGCGCTGAAGCTGGGCAAAGACGCCGCCGAAGCCATCCGGGTGCTCGGCAGGCTAGGCGTGGAACGGGGCGAAATCACGCTCCTGGAGGAGCAAGTGCTGCACGTGCTCGCCGAGGCGGAGGGACCGATGGATCCGCGCCAGCTCAAGGAAGAACTGGGCGACTCGGTCCGGAACCTCGGCGAGGAAGGCAAGAAGAAGGGCGCTACCACCACGCTGCCCACCGCCCTGGGGATCCTGCAGGCGCAGGGCAAGATCCGCCGCGTCCCGGCCAACGGCCGCCTGGATCAGCAGCGCTACGCCTACGAGCCCTGGGGCTTGGCGCCCAGCGGCCTCGACGACGACGCCGCGCGCACCGAGCTGGTCCGCCGCTACCTGGGCTGGACCGGGGGAGCCACCTTCAAGCAATCGCAGTGGTTCACGGGGTTCACCGTCGCGCAAAGTAAGGCGGCGCTCGCCGCCGTCGGCGCCATCGAGGTGGCCACCGCCCTGACCGAGGCCGGGGGCGACCCGCTGTGGATGCTGCCCGCGGACGTCGGTCGCCTCGCCGCGTTCGAGGAGCCGGCGGGGGAACAGATCCAGCTGCTCGCCGGAACGGACTCCCTGTTCCTGCTGCGGCGCAACGCGGCGGACCTGCTCGCGGAGGAAGACCAGCACAGACCGGCGCTGGGATCTCTCGCGCTGCAGGCCGATCTCCCGGACCACCCAATCCTGGACCGCGGCAGGATCATCGGGCTCTGGCAGTACGATCCGGCCAAGGAGAGGATCGTGCCCTGGCTGTTCCATGGCCCCACGCCCGCCATCACGCAGCGGATCGCCGAGGTGGAAGCCTGGATCCGCGAGGACCTCGGTGATTTCCGGGCCTTCAGCCTGGACTCGCCGGCCTCCCGCCAGAAGCGGATCGACGCGCTCGCGGCTTCTGCCGTAGCGGCAGCGTCATCGGCCGCCGCGTCATCTGCCGACGGCGCAAGCTAGCCGGAACGGATCAGGCGCGGTGCCCGGCGAAGAAATCCCGCAGCAGCGCGGCGCACTCCTGCTCCCGAACGCCCGCAATGACCTCCACCCAGTGGTTGAGCCGGCGCTCTCGGAGGATGTCGAACACGGAACCCGCGGCGCCGGCCTTCTCATCCCAGGCACCGAACACCACCCGCGGAATCCTGGCCAGGACGATCGCACCCGCGCACATCGCGCAGGGTTCCAGCGTCACCACCAGCGTGCAGTCCTCCAGCCGCCAGCCGTCGTCGCCCTTGCCCTCCAGCGCGCGGTGCGCCCGCAACCGCGCGGCGGCCTCCCGGATGGCGACCATCTCGGCATGGGCCGTCGGGTCCCCCAGGGCCTCGCGTTCGTTTCGCCCGGTGCCCAGCACGGAACCGTCGGGCCCGATCACGACGGCGCCGATCGGCACGTCCGCGGTGGCCAGCGCATTCCGGGCCTCCGCCAGGGCAAGGCTCATCCATTGGGCATGGCGGGGCTCAGGGGCAGTCATGGGTCAATGATAGTTTCGATCCTAAGCATGCTGTTCAGCTCTGCTGTTCAGCCCCAGTAGTTTATGTAGTCAAGTAGTCGGGAGA
Source organism: Arthrobacter sp. P1_B3 (assembly GCF_056406615.1). NCBI lineage: Bacteria > Bacillati > Actinomycetota > Actinomycetes > Micrococcales > Micrococcaceae > Arthrobacter > Arthrobacter sp. P1_B3. The sequence goes on from NZ_JBFTZV010000010.1 coordinate 128,520, forward strand.
CGGCCGTGACCACCGGAACAGAGAACTGGTTGGCGCATCGCTGGGGCAAATGGGTGGTGCCCTACGCGGCTCTGTGGGTCACGATGCTCATCGGCGGCGTGGTGATTGTGCTTCTGGCGCTGTTCAGCGCCGAGGTCTACGACAACGTGGTGGACGACGCCGGCCTCGCGAACCTGGACAAGCCGGCCCTGGCGTTCATGGAACAGTTGCGCAGCCCCGGCCTGGACGCCTTTATCACCGGGTTCACCAACATCGGCGGCGGCATCGGGATGCCCATCCTGGGCAGCATCCTGACGGCGTTGCTGATCTTCACCTCCCGGAGCTGGCGGCCGCTGATCCTGATCGGCGGCGCGGCCGCCGCGTCGGTGACGGCCACAACCCTGGGCAAGAAAATGATCGGCCGCGTCCGCCCGGACCATGCCGACGCGGTGCCGCCCTACGAGACTTCGCCGTCGTTCCCGAGCGGTCACACGCTGAACACCACGGTGGTGATCGCGCTCGTGGTGTACCTGGCCTGCCTGCAGATCAAACGGACCAGCGCCCGGATCGCCCTGATCGCCGCGGGTGTGATCTTCATCGTCGCGATGGGCCTCAGCCGGGTCTATCTGGGCCATCACTGGTTGACCGACGTGATTGTCGGGTGGGGCATCGGGCTGGCCTGGGTGGGGATTGTGATCCTGGCGCACCGGCTGTTCCATGTGCTGCGCCACCGGGAGCACGCTGGCCCGGCGCCCACCTTTGAGCATCCCGCCCACCTGCGGGACGGCGCCGCCGGCCGCGGTGATGGCGCCGCCAGCGCCGCTGCTCCGGCCGACGCGAACGACGCCGATACCCCCGGCACTGCGGGACGGTCCTCCGCCTCCGGGTGATAGTTTTGACCCATGCGCACTCTCGTTGTGGACCACCCGCTGGTCGCCCATAAGCTCACCGTTCTGCGGGACAAGAACACCCCGTCCCCGGTTTTCCGCCAGCTCACCGAGGAGCTTGTAACGCTCCTGGCCTACGAAGCCACGCGTGACGTCCGCACTGAACCGAAGACCATCGAGACGCCCGTCAGCACCACCATCGGAACTTACTTCACCAAGCCAACCCCTCTGGTGGTCCCGATTCTCCGGGCCGGGCTGGGCATGCTCGAGGGCATGACCAAGCTGGTACCCACCGCCGAGGTCGGCTTCCTGGGCATGGCCCGCGACGAAGAGACCCTGGACATCATCACGTACGCCGAGCGCCTCCCGGAGGACCTCACGGACCGGCAGATCTTCGTCCTCGATCCCATGCTGGCCACCGGCGGAACCCTGCGCGAGGCCATCAAGTTCCTCTTCAAGCGCGGCGCCTCCGACATCACGTGCATCTGCCTCCTCGCCGCCCCGGAGGGCCTGGCCAAGCTGGAGGAAGAGCTCTCCGACTCCGACGTGACAATCGTCCTGGCCTCGATCGACGAGAAGCTCAACGAGAAGTCCTACATCGTGCCCGGCCTGGGCGACGCTGGAGACCGCCTGTACGGCATCGCCGGCTAGGTCCAGTTCGCCGGGGGTCCCTTCCGCATTGCCGCGGTCCGCGCTAGCGTGTGCGCCATGGATTGGAAACTTGAACTCGTGTTTGTGCCGGTGTCCGATGTGGACCGGGCCAAGGATTTCTATGTCAACAAGGTGGGCTTCAACGCCGACTACGACGAGCGGCCCATGGACGGCATCCGGTTCGTCCAGCTGACGCCGCCGGGCTCCGGCTGCTCGATTGCCATCGGCGAGGGCCTCAACGACGCCCCGCCCGGGACGGCTCCCAGCCTGCAGCTTGTGGTCAGCGACATCCAGGCCGCGCACAAGCAGCTCAAGGACAACGGCGTGGACGTCAGCGACGTCGACGTCCAGGACTGGGGGCACTTCGTCCACTTCGCCGACCCCGACGGCAACAAGTGGGCCGTGCAGTACATCCCTAACCGGCCCAACGGCTGATCCAACCCGGCTGCCCGTGGCGGCTTCGCTGCGGGCCGCTGGGGGCCGTGCGCCAGCGGTGAGCCGGGGCCATGCGGCAGGATAGAGGCATGAGCCTTCCAGCCCGTTCCAGTACTGCCACCCTGACCGCCCGCGCCGTCCTGTTCGACATGGACGGCACGTTAGTGGATTCCACCAGCATCGTGGAGCAGGTATGGACCACATTTGCGGGGCGCTACGGCCTGGATATCGGCGAGATCCTGCGCTCCTCCCATGGTGTCCAGGCCATGGACACGGTCCGCAGGTTCGCCCCGGCCGGTTCCGACATCCAAGCCCTCGCCGCCGAACTGGGGCGGATGGAGCTGGCCGAGACCCGAGGGATTGTTCCGGTGCCCGGCGCGCTGGAGCTGCTGGCGAGCCTGCCGCCGGATGCCGTAGCGCTCGTGACGAGCGCTTCCAGGGACCTGGCCGAGGTCCGGATGGCTGCTGCGGGGATCCGCGTCCCTGCCGTCTCGGTCACGTCCGAGGACGTTAGCCAAGGCAAACCCCACCCTGAGGGATACCTCCGGGCGGCGTCCCTGCTAGGGGTTGCCCCGGCCGACGCGGTGGTATTCGAGGACGCCCCGGCGGGCATCGCCGCGGGAATCGCCGCCGGCATCCGGACCGTGGCGGTAGGGCCCAACGCCGGCGAACTGCCGGACGGTGTCTTCCACATTCCCGACTACTCCGGGGTCTGCGTGACCACCCACGTCACCGGCGCCGGCCTGCGCGCCCTGTCCTTCACCTTCTAGGCCGCCCTTCGCCACGCCGCCCGGCGTACCGGCAAGGCCCGGCCTTTCGCCACTCCGCCCGCCGATCCTGCTGCCCGTCTAGTCTGCCAGCAGGTACACGCTGGTCCCGCCCACGGTCTGGGCGGTGAAATTGTCCTGCACCCACGCGGCAATCTGCGCGGCATCGTTGGAGCCACTTTCGCCCTGCATCATGCGGCCGGCGATGAAATAGTGGATCTTGCCGTCGGCCACGTACTGCTGGAACTGTGCCAGGGTCGGCGCAGGGTCCGTGCCGTTGAACCCGCCCACGGCCATCACAGGGAGCTGAGTTGCCAGCTGGTAGCCGGCGGCGTTGTTGGACCCGACGATGGCGGCGGCCCACGTGTAGGGCCCGGCATCTGTCTGCAGCGCGGTCACGAGGGCCGCCGACGGCGTGCTGGCACCCAGCAGGCCGCCCATTCCACCCGCACCTCCCGCACCCGGGCCGCGGCCAGCGCCGCCTGTGCCAGCGCCGGCCGTACCGTTGACCGCCGTAGCACCGCCGAGGGACGGCGGCATCCCGGCACCGCCCCGGCCGGACACTGCCGGCCCGGCACTGACGATCGAGCCGCTGTGGGCCGTGGACGCGGTGGACAGCGAGTACGCCAGCGGCCCGGCGAGGGCGGCGGCGACGGCGAGCGTCGCCGTCGTCCGCGCCATGATCCTGGATGCCTTCAGCCCCGGTCCCTTGACCCCCGCGGCCCCGTTGGTCCCCGACCTCTTGAATCCCAGCGCCGCGGCGGCCAGCACCAGCGCCGCGGCGGCGAGGGCGCCCAGCAGCGCCACCCAGCGCAGCCACGGCAGGTACGCCGCGGTGCGGCCGAGGAGTTCGGCGGCCATGGCCCCGGCCGCCACGATCGCCACGGCGAGGACGGCGGCCGCAACGGTCTGGTCCCGCCGCTGCCAGAGCAGGACGCCGCCGAGCCCGGCAAGCCCGGCGATCCCGGGCGCCAGCGCCACCCCGTAGTACGGGTGGATGATCCCGGCCATGAAGCTGAACGTCAGGCCGGTGACCGCCACCCAGGAGCCCCAAATGATCACTGAGGCCCGCACTGCGTCGGTGCGCGGCGCGCGGCGGCCCAGCAAGAGCAGCCCCGCTCCGAGCAGCAGCACCGAGGGGAGCAGCCAGGCGATCTGGCCGCCGAACTCGTTGTTGAAGAGCCGGAACAGCCCGGGAGTGCCCCAGCCGTTGCTGCCGCCCACACTCCCGGTTTCGTCGCCGTTCAGCCGGCCCAGGCCGTTGTAGCCCAGGGTCAGTTCCAGGATGGAGTTGTTCTGCGAGCCGCCGATGTAAGGGCGGTTCGCCGCGGGAATGAGTTCGACGGCGGCCAGCCACCACCCGGCCGCGACAGCCATCGCCGCGCCTCCGCAGAGCAGGTGAAGGATCCGTCTGCCTGCCGTGGCCGGCGCCGCGAGCAGGTATGCCAGGGCGAAACCGGGGACGACCAGCAGGACCTGCAGCTGTTTGGTGAGGAACCCGAAGCCCAGCAGCACCCCGGCGAGCAGCAACCAGGGCAGGCGCGCGTCCTGGATGGAGCGCAACACGGCGTAGGCGGCCGCGGTCATCAAAAGCACCAGCAGGGCATCGGGGTTGTTGAACCGGAACATCAGCACGGCCACAGGGGTCAGCGCCATGACCGCACCGGCGAGGAGCCCCGCGCGGTGGGCCAGGCCGGCGTCGGCCGTGGCGGGGGCCGCGGCCCGGCGTACGGCCAGATAGAGCAGCCAGACCGTGCCGACCCCCATGAGCGCCTGCGGGACGAGGACGCTCCAGAAGCTCAGCCCGAAGATCCGCACCGACAGCCCCATCACCCACAACGACGCCGGCGGCTTGTCCACGGTGATGGCGTTGGCGGCGTCAGAAGAGCCCAAGAACCAGGCCGCCCAATCCTGCGACCCCGCCTGGGCCGCCGCGGAGTAGAACGCGTTCGCCCAGCCGGAGGCTCCGAGGTTCCACAGATACAGCACGGCCGTGGCCAGTAGCAGGACCGCGAGTTCCAGCTGCCGTCGCAGCTGCCGGGCGCCAGGGACGGCGCGCTGGCCGCCGGCCGCCCGGGGCTCCAGGGGCCGGCGCCGCCGCTCCGGGACTTGCGGCTGCGGCGGGCCTGGCGTGCGGGCCGGTCCCGCCGGCACTGTGTCGGGGTGGGAGCTCAGGGTGTCAGTCATGGCGGCCTATGCTCCCAGCTTGTAGACGGTGGTGCTGCCCACCGTCTGGGCCTGGTAGTTGGCCGCGACCCAGGTGGTGACCTCGGAGTTGCCCCCGCGGCCCCCGCCCATGCCGCCGGAGACGAAGTAGCCGATCTCGCCGCGGTCCACCATTGCCTGGAACTGCGCGAGCGTGGGGTAGGGGTCGCCGCCGTTCCAGCCGCCGAGTGCAATCACGCTGGTGCCGGTGGCGAGTTCCAGGCTCGCGGCTTGGGTGGCGCCGGAGACAATCGCGGACCACTTGGTGCCCGAGGACTTCAGCAGCGCTGTCAGCTCCGCCGAGGACGTTTCCCCGCCGGGGCCGCCATCAGCACCGTCACTGCCGGCCCTGCCGGCTGCCCCGAAGCCGCCGCCCATCGCGGACGCGGTGGGACMGGACGTGGGGATCGAACCAGAATGCGGCTGGGCCACGGTCGACAGCGTCCAGGCGGTGCTCCCCAGCCCGCCGGCGAGCAGCGCCAGGATCACGACGCCCGCCGTGGCGGCCTTGCGTAACCGCGCCGGAAGCGCCGCCATGCTGTCCGCCCGCAGCAGCAACGCCGCGGCCGCGAGCACGCCCAGGACCACCGCGATCACCCGGAGCCCGGGAAGCCAGGCCGGATCGCGGCCCAGGAGCACGGCAGACCAGACCGATGTGGCCAGTACCGTCACGGCCAGGACGATCCGTGCCGGCCAGTAGGCCCGGCCCCGCCACAGTTCCACGGAACCGATGCCCGCCAGGGCCGCGATCGCGGGGGCCAGCGCTACGGCATAGTACGGATGCACGGTGCCGCTCATGAAGCTGAAGATTCCGGCCGTGATGACCAGCCAGCCGCCCCACAGCAGGAGCGCCGCACGGGTTTTTGAGGTCCTGGCCTCGCGCCGGGTGAACCACAGCCCGGCGGCCAGCAGGATCAGGGCTCCCGGCAGCAGCCAGGACACCTCGCCGCCGAAACTGGTCCCGAACATCCGGGTGATCCCGGCCGTGCCGCCGAAGCCCACGTTTCCGTTGCCGCCCGGGCCCCCGCCGCCCGGCATGCCCCCGCCGGACCCGGTGATCCGGCCCAGGCCGTTGTAGCCGAACGTCAGTTCCAGGAAGCTGTTGGTCTCCGAACCTGCCATGTACGGGCGGACCGAGGCCGGGGTCAGCTGGAACAGCACAATGTAGCTTCCGGCCACAACGGCGATCCCTGCGGCGGCGGCCAGCAGGTGCAGAAGCCGGCGGCCGAGTGTGGTGGGCGCCGCCCACAGGTAGGCCAGGGCCAACCCGGGAACGATCAGGAAGCCCTGCAGCATCTTGGACAGGAACGCCAGGCCGATCACCGCGCCGGCCGCAGCGAGCCACTTCCAGCCGGCCTTCTCGATGGCGCGCGTGGTGAGGTAGGCGGCCAGCACCAGGCACAGCGTGAGCATCGCGTCCGGGTTGTTGAACCGGAACATGAGGGCGGCCACCGGGGTCAGCGCCAGGGCGGCGCCGGCGAGCAGGCCCGCCGCCGGTCCGGACACCCGCTTGACGGTCAGGTAGAGAAGCCCGACGGCGGCCACGCCCATGAGAGCCTGGGGAATGAGCATGCTCAGTGCCGAGAAGCCAAAGATCCGTCCCGCGAGGGCGGGGATCCAGAGGGCGGCGGGCGGTTTGTCCACCGTGATGGCATTGCCGGCGTCGAGCGAGCCGAACAGCAGCGCGGTCCAGTCCTTCGTCCCGGCCTGGATCGCCGCGGCGTAGAAGGAGTTGGCGTAGCCGGTGGCTTCCAGGTTCCACAGGTACAACGCTGCGGTGACCAGCAGCAACAGCGCTGCCGAGGGCCGCACCCAACGTGGCTGCGGTCCGAACAGCAGGCGGTCCCGGCTGCTCTGCGTTGTGCGGGTTGTCGGCAGGTGGGGCGCCGTCCCGGTGTCCTCAGGTACCGCGCGGGGAGTTTCCTGGGCTGCCGGCGGGCTGCCGGCTGGGGAGCCTCCCTGGGCTCCGGCGGTGGGGCTGATGGTTGCCGTCATTTACTTGGCCTTTTCTGTACTGGGGAGGAAAGTGTCGGTGGCGCCGGGCGCCGGAGCAGAGTCGGTAGGCCTGTGCCGGAAGACCACCAGCCGGAAGAGCAGGAATTTCACGGCTGTGGCGGCCAGGTTGGCGGCGGTGACCGTGAGCAGTTCAAGCCAGCGGTCCGGTGCCGCTCCCGACGCGGCGTGAACCAGGGCGAGTGCGCCCGAGGTCAGGGCCAGCCCGATCCCGAAGACCAGCAGCCCCTCGAAGTGGTGGCGTGCCGCCTGGCTGCTGCCCTGGATGCCGAACGTGAAGCGCCGGTTGGCCGCGGTGTTGGCCACGGCGGTGGTGAGCAACGCCAGGAAATTTGCCAGCTGCGGGTCCATGATCCCGCGGCAAAGCAGGAAAATTGCCAGGTATGCCAAGGTGGAGGCCACCCCGATGCTGCCGAAGCGGACCAGTTGCCCGAAGAGGCTTCCGCCGGGGCTTTGTTCCTGGGCCCGCGAGGAGGCCGGCAGCGGTCCGCGGGCCAGGGCGGCGCGCAGCTCGGGCACCGGGATCCGGCCCGAGACCAGGTCCCGGCTCAACCGTGCCATGCCGCGCAAGTCAGCGAGGGCAGTCTGGACGATGTCCACGCTGGAATCAGGGTCGTCGGTCCAGTCCACCGGGACTTCGTGGACGCGCAGGCCGCACTTTTCTGCCAGGACCAACAGCTCGGTGTCGAAGAACCAGGCGTTGTCCAGTGTGTGGGGGAGCAGTTGCCGGGCCACGTCCGCCCGGATCGCCTTGAAACCGCACTGCGCGTCGCTGAAGTGGGCGCCCATAAGGGACTGCAGCAGGAAGTTGTAGCTGCGCGAGATGAATTCGCGCTTGGGTCCACGGACCACGCGCGAGTTGCGGGTCAGGCGCGTCCCGATCGCCAGGTCGGAGTGCCCCGAAATGAGCGGCGCAAGGAGCGGGCCGAGGGCGGCCAGATCAGTGGAAAGATCCACGTCCATGTACGCCAGGACCGGCGACGGCGAGGCAAGCCACACCTTGCGAAGCGCGTTACCGCGGCCCTTTTCGGCCATATGGACCACGTTCACTTCGCGCAGCTCGCGGGCTACGCGTTCCGCCGCCTTGAGCGTTCCGTCGGTGCTGGCGTTGTCCGCCACCGTGATCCGGAAGGAGTGCGGGAAGGCGCCGAGAAGGTACGCGTGGAGCCGGCGCAGGCATGCTTCGAGATCCCGTTCCTCGTTGAAGACCGGAATGGTGACGTCCAGCAGGGGTGTGTTGGCGCGCGTGTCAATGGCTGAGCGCCGGCCGCCCGGGCCGGCAAGCGCCCCGGCGGACGTGCCCGGGCCAAGCGCTTCGGCCAGGGCAGGCCCCGGCCGTGCGGCCGGGCTGGCCGGCGTCGCCGTGGAGCGGAGCAGGGTTCCTGTGGCCTGGTCTGTGAATGTCATGGCTCAACTTTCCCGGCGGCCCATATGAGGGCTTTAGGGTCAAGCTGTGCGGGGGCTGTGGAAGTCCGGCTGGTCCGCCCCCGACACACAAGAAGGCCCCGGATCCATGTGGATCCGGGGCCTTCTGTGGAGGCCGGTTAGTGCCGGTTTAGTACCAGTTGTGTGCGTAGTGGAAGTTCAGGGCGCCGCAGGGGGAGCCGTAGCGTTCCTTGACGTAGTTCAGGCCCCAGTTGATCTGGGTCCGGTAGTTGGTCATGTAATCGGCGCCGGCGCTCGCCATCTTCGTGGCCGGCAGGGACTGGACCACGCCGTAGGCGCCGCTGCTGGGGTTGGTGGCAGTCGTCTTCCAGTCCGATTCCTTGGTCCAGAGCTTATGCAGGCACTGCATCTGGCCCGGTGCCCAGCCATAGCTGCCCAGCTGGGCCGCGGCGTAGGCCTGGGCCCCGGCGGGGTCGTCGACTGCGACCGGCGCAGCTGCGGGAGCCGGGGCAGCTGCCGGGGCCGGTGCGGGAGCGGGGGCCGGAGCCGGGGCGGGAACCGCAGCGGCTGCAGGAGCCGGTGCAGGAGCGGGGGCTGAGGGAGCCGGCACGGGAGCAGCGGGTGCTTGGATCAGCGCTTCGACGGCCTTAACCTGCGAGATCTGGGGTGCCACGTTTTTTTCCACTGGAGCGGTCGGCCCAGCCACCTGGGCCCGCTCGAAGTTGAGCTTGGCCAGCGGGTCGGCGGTGGTGGCTGTTTGGCTGCTTCCAACGTTCGTGCCCGGGCTCCCCGGCTCTGCCGCCTGGCTGGCAGCGCCGCCCCCCACCAGCATGGCGCAGGCGGCGGTGATGACGGCGGCGCGGCGGCCGGTGATGCCGAGGCCGGTGGCCAGCCTGGACAGGGCGGATGCCTGCGTGGCCGGTTCGGCGCGGTGGCGCGACTTGGTGGAACGGGAATGGGAATCGCCGTCAGGGCGCGTTTGTACTTGGAATTCAGTCATGGTGGCCTCTCAACGCCGGCGGAGTTAGCTGTCGGGTTCGGATGAGGTCATCCGGCCGCACGGAAACTCACGTGTCGGCTTCACCCCGAGGGCGCATGAAAGCAGAATGCCCGGGAACTCTGGGTCCCCCGCCTCTGCCTGGTCCAGCGGAATCCGGGAAGCGGCAGAGTTTGGCGTCCGTCCGGATATGCGGCACCAATGGCGGCGCACCCCAAAGACGCTACAGGACCCGGCCGCTTAAGTCACATTTTGGTAACAGGAGTCACAACGGCGGGGTGTCGGCTTGCGCCGGAGTCGCCGGTCGTCCGGGTGGGGGCCTGTGGGTGGCTACGCCGACGGCGGCGCCGCGGGCAGCCGCACGGCGAACTCCGTGCGGCCAGGCCGGGACGTGACCTCGACTGTTCCTCCGTGGGCCTCCACGATCGAATGGACAATGGACAAGCCCAACCCGCTCGTGCCCTCCGAGGTCGGCGCGGCAGTCGCCGTTCCCTGACCATGGCTGCCTCCGGCTGCCATGCCAAAGGCACTAGAAGCAGCACCGGAAGCAGCGCCGGATGCCGAGCGCACGGCGCCCCCGGACCGGGCCCCCGCCGTCGCGACGGCTGAGTTAGCTGCGGCGCTGGCTGCGGCGCTGGTCGCGGGATTGGTGCGCGCCGCGTCGGCACGTGCGAAGCGGGCGAAGACCCGGCCGACGAATTCGGGGGCGATGCCGCGGCCATTGTCCGTCACAGTGACCATGGCGCTGCCGTCAGCCGAACGCATGACGCCCGTAACCACCTTGGTTCCGGGGTCCGTGTGCTTGCGTGCATTGGACAGGAGGTTGGCGAGGACCTGGTGAAGCTGGGTCGCGTCACCGCGCACCACCACGGGTTCCTCCGGAAGCTCCAGCTGCCAGATGCGGTCCGGGGCCATGACTTTCTCATCGCTCACCGTCTCGATGGCCAACTGGGTGAGGTCGACGTCGGAGATCTTGAGCGGCTGTCCCTCGTCCAGGCGTGCCAGCAGCAGCAAGTCCTCCACCAGGGTGGTCATCCGCTCGGACTGGCTTTGCACGCGCGCGAGGGATCTCTGGCCGTCGGGAGTGAAGTGCTCGGTCATCCGCATCAGCTCCGTGTAGCCGCGGATGGCCGTCAGCGGGGTTCGGAGTTCGTGCGAGGCATCGGCGACGAACTGCCGAACCTTCATCTCGCTCTCCTGCCGCGCCTCGAGGGCATTGGAGACGTTGTCCAGCATCTGGTTCAGCGCGTAGCCCACGCTGCCCACTTCGGTTCCGCGGTGGGCGGCCGACGCCGGGACGCGCACCCCGAGCGCCACCTCGCCGGCGTCCAGCGGGAGGCGGGAAACCTGGGTGGCCACCTCGGAGAGCTGCTCCAACGGCTTCATGGTGCGGCGGATGAGCACAGTCCCGGCAAGGCCGATCAGAACTATTCCGCCAAGCGACACAATAGTGATGGTCCAGACAAGGGAGGTCAGGGTGCTCTGTTTATCGGCAAGGGGAAGCCCGGTGACAATGGTGTCGCCATATGGGGTCTGCGTGGCAACGAGACGGTAGGCGCCGGATGACAGCGAGCGATCAACGGGGAGACCGTCGGTGCGTAGTCCCAGGAGGATCTGGTCGTCCTCCGATGACAGCGAGGCGCGGGTGGCGTCGGTGGCCAGGAAGCCTGCACTGCTGACGTTGCCGTTCTCAATCCGGGCGATGAGGGTGCCGACCCTTTGTCCCCGCGCGTCTAAGGGATCCGGCCTGCCATTGGGGTTGCCGGCAGGGGGCCGGCTGAACTCACTCGAGCGGTGCGAAGCCTGGCCGAGCTGGTCATCGAGCTGCCGGGTCAGGAACAAGTCCATGGAGGCGTAGCTGAACAGTCCCACAGCGCCGCAGATAGCCACGAGCAGCGCCATGGCGACGAGAACCAGCCGGGTGCGCAAATGCCACGTGGAGGGGTTGCGCCAGTCGCGCCCGGGGACGCGTGTCACACCGGAAAGTGAAGGCACGGATCAGTCCGCCGGTTTCAGGACGTAGCCGGCGCCGCGCACCGTGTGGATCATGGGAGCGTGGTTGGCGTCGACCTTCTTGCGCAGGTAGGAAATGTACAGTTCCACGATGTTCGCCTGGCCGCCGAAGTCATAGTCCCAGACGCGGTCCAGGATCTGGGCCTTGCTGATGACCCGTTTGGGGTTTTCCATGAGGTAGCGCAGCAGCTCGAACTGCGTGGCGGTCAGATGCAGCTCCTCACCGCCCCTGGTGACTTCGCGGGTGTCGACATTGAGTACAAGGTCCCCGACCACCAGCTCGGCGGTGTCCATGGCGGCCACCCCGGAGCGCTGGACCAGCCTGTGCAGGCGCAGCAGCACCTCTTCCATGCTGAACGGCTTGGTGACGTAGTCATCGCCGCCGGCCGCCAGGCCGGTAATGCGGTCCTGGACGGCATCCTTGGCCGTGAGGAACAGCGCCGGCACCTCCGGCGCGAAGGCGCGGATCCTGCTTAGCAGCTCGACGCCGTCGAACCCGGGCAGCATCACGTCCAGCACTAGCACGTCGGGGCGGAAGTCCTTGGCAAGCCGGACCGCGGCGGGCCCGTCTTCCGCCACGGCCACGGACCAGCCGGCCATCCGTAGGCCCATGCTCATGAGCTCGGAGAGGCTGGGCTCGTCGTCCACCACCAGCGCGCGGATGGGGGAGCCATCCGGATGCGTGAGCTGGGGAAGGTTGTTAGTCATGGAGTGCGAAGTGGCCATGGGACAACTCTCCGATCTGCCGGTTAGGCGGGGCTTTGGGGACCCTGTGCGGCACCTGTGAATCCCAGCCTAGCGAGCTGGATGCCCTTCCCGGGCCGTAGGTGCCGCTCCGGCAGCGCTCAATCGGAGACTAACGCCCCGCCCGAACGTCACAGGCCCGGCTGTCGGCCCGCACAGCCCAGGCACAGGATCCCTCAGCACTCTGGGGTGAACACCGATCCGCACCCTAAGGAGAAACACCATGAGCGGTCAGCATCCCGGAGCCGGTTCCGGACCAGCCCCCAAGCCCGCCCCCGATTCCGCCCCCGATTCCACCCGCGCCACAACAGCAGCGCCCGCGCCCGTGACTACGCCCCGGGCTCTCGGGCAATACGACGCCGGACAGGATGGCGCTGGGCCGCATGCAGCCGGGCAGCCTGATGCCGGACACCACGACGCCGGGCAGCCGGCAGCCGGCGCTGCCTCCGGCTGGGGCGCGCCCCCTGTTTCGAAAGTGCCGGCATCGGCCCCGGCCTGGGGTATGCCCCGGCAAGGGCCTCCGGCGCCTGCGGCTACTGCCGGCTGGGGAGCGCCGGGAGCCGCCGCCAGGACGGGCTCGGCGGCAAAGCCCTGGACCCTCACCCGGGGACTCGCCGTCGCCGGGGCCGCAGCTGTCCTCGCAGTCGGCGCCGGGGCGGGGGTCTACGCACTTACCTCAAGTTCAGCGGCCGCCAACGGAGCTGCCGGCACAGCAGCCGGTGGGGCGGCGGGCGGGGCGGCCGGCGGCCAAGGTGTTGCCCCGGGCATGCCAGGTTCTGCGCAGGACGGATTCGCGGGTGGCGGATTCGCTGGAGGCGGCATGTCGGGGCAGGGTGGTCCCGGCGACTTCGCTGCCGGTGGGATGGGCGGCGGCCTTTCAGCGGCAGTGCATGCCGAATACGTGGTGCTGCAAGGATCCGCTTACACCACCATGGCCGAGCAGTTGGGCACTGTGAGCGAGATCAGTTCGTCCTCGGTCACGGTCAAGAGCAGTGATGGGTTCACGCGCAGCTATGCGTTGGGCGCCGATGTGGTGGTGAGTAATCTGCAACAGCGGCGCCAGCAGGCCGGCGGCACGGGCACCCAGCTGAGCGTGGCGGACATTGTCGCGGGCGGGACGGTGCGGATCGTGGCGACCAAGAACGGTTCCGGCTACACGGCGTCGTCGGTCATGGTTGTGGCGGCGACCGCCACCGGCCAGTCCAACTGACCCCCACCGCAGCCGGCATTTGCCGCCGGGCCACGCGGCAAAATGCCGGCTGCCCACTCCGTGGACCGTCTCGCAAGAAACGGTGGAGAGACCCGGTTTCGCGCATTTTGCGATGCTGTGAATGATTTCCACCACATCGCAAGATGGGCCGAATAATATTCGGACAAAGCGACTTTCTGACCAGCCGGTCAGAAAAACACTTGTTATTTTATTGCGGTCGCAGAATTGTGACTTGCGCTACAATTCCCGGATCTGTCTCACTATGTGGAACTTGCGGTCCATTGTTACTTGCACGTTCGCATTGTTACGTTGCACACTTCAATTGTGAACAAGAACTCAACAGCACCTGCAGCTGCAGCTTCCTGGATCAGCACACCCGCTGGTACCGAGACGCGCTGTTGTCGAATGCACGCCTAACTTTTACACCCCAAAGAGTTTCTAGGCATTCGCCCCCCAGCCCAGAGTCGGGCGCCCCTCCCCAATTTCATTGCGGGGAAAGAAGCATTCGAGCCGCGATGACGGCCATTCACATTGAGGTAAGCATTCCATGTCAGTTGCATCCGGATACGTCCACATCTCCGTCCGTAACGCCAGCAAGGCCGGCCAGGCCTCCGGGATCCGCCAGGGCTTTGGGGGCCGCTCTGCGTTCGCACCCGCCGGATCCACCGGCAGCTTCCCCGCCCCCGGATATGCAGCGCAGGGCTACAACCCTGACTCCTACGGCCAGCTCCGCGCCGTTCCGCCCGCCCCCGCCACGGCGCCCACCCCGGTGATTGCCCCGGGTTCCGGCAGCCCGGTCCGTCCAGCCCCCAGCGACAACGTGGCCCGCGGCTTCGTGCTGTACATGGGGATCGACGAGGAAACCGCAGCCGCGGCCGGCACGTCCATCGCCAAGCTTGCCCAGGAAATCCGGGCCTACGCACAGTCGCTCGTTGCCGGCGCCGAAAGCTATGCCGCCGTCGCCGTCGCACCGGCCAGCGCCCCGGGTTCCGCGCTCGACGTCGTCCGCTCGACCTTCGGTGACCCCACCGCAGGGGCCCGCCAGCGCACCGAAACCGCACGCCTGCAGCAGCCGCAGGATCCGCGGCCTTCCGGAGTGCTGATCGACCTCGCCCGCCGTGAGGTGCACCTCGACGGCGAATCCCTGAACCTGACATTCAAAGAGTTCGAGCTCCTGAACTACCTCGTGGAGAACGGCACACGCACTGTGGGCCGCGACGAGCTCCTCGAAGGCCTGTGGCGGAACGCCGAAGAGGTCCCGAACGAGCGGACCATCGACGTCCACATCCGCCGCCTGCGTTCCAAGCTCGGCCGCCTCGCCAACACCGTGCGCACTGTGCGCGGCCAGGGGTACCGGTTCTACGAGCACCCCGAAGTAGTGGTCTGGGCCGCTCCGGAATACTCGATCTAGCTTCTAGCCCACGCAAAGCGTCCGTTCCTCTCATTGGGGCGGGCGCTTTCGTGTTCTCCAGAGCGCGTTTCACGCGCTCCAGGCGGCTCTTTGCCGTGCCTTAGCGTTCGCTGGCTCCCTTCACCTCGCAAGCTCGGACAAGGAATCCGGCCAGCTCTTTTCCTCCTTCGTTCCTCAGTCGGCGATGCGGCACTACGCGGAAACCCACTTCGCTTCCGCCGGGCAGTCACATTCCCCGACGGGCGCTTTGGGTGGGCTGGCTGACGGGCATGTGCCTCCGCGGCCGAGGCGGCGAGGCCGGATCTTGGGGCCGCGGCGTGGCGGGCACCGCGGGGGCCCACTGCCGCGAGGGCCCCGACTCGAGCTTGCGAGAGTTGGGAGCGGCTGGGGACGGGCACGGCCCCAAATCCGGCGAAGCCGCTGTGCGTGGGGGTGGACTCTGTTGCGTTTCCTGGCTCCGGCGTAGTCTCGGACCGTTGAGCCGACAATTGGGAGGAAGACATGTCTGTTGCACGGATTACTACCCTGAGCGCGAACTCCAAAACCTCGTTTGATGCTGCCATCAAGGAGGGCATCGACCGGGCTAACAAGACCCTGCGCAATGTCACGGGGGCGTGGGTGAAGGAACAAAAGGTTGAAATCAGCGACGGCGCCGTTGTTGCCTGGCACGTGGTGCTGGAAGTGACCTTTGTCCTTGAAGACTGAGCGGCCGCTGGCGGGCTGGGCGCCTGGCGGCAGCCACCGCACTAGGATTGGGGCATGAGCGCGCATCACATCAAACGGCTGGTGATCATGCGGCACGCCAAGTCCGACTGGCCCGGTGGGGTTGCCGACCACGAAAGGCCGCTCGAAGAGCGCGGCCACAAAGATGCCCCGGTCGCCGGAAAGTGGCTGCTAAAGCACGGCGTGGTCCCTGATTTCATCCTCTGCTCCAGCGCGCTGCGGACCCGCCAGACCTGCACCTGGGTGTGCCACGCCCTCGGGGACAAGGCGCCGACGCCCAAGCTCGAGGATGGCCTGTACGCCGCGTCCGCCTCGCGCATGCTGGCGGTGATCAACCATGTCCCGGACACCGTGAGCACCCTCATGGTGATCTCGCACATGCCCGGTGTGCAGGACCTCGCCATGCATCTGGCGTCGCGCGATTCCGACCACGACGCCTATATGGACGCCGCCACCCGCTTTCCGACCAGCGCTCTGACCATCCTGGAAACGGAAAAGTCGTGGTCCGAACTGGACGGGCAGGACGCCAAACTGACCCACTTTAAGGTCCCCCGCGCCAAATAGCCGCAGGCCAGCCCGGACAGCGGTTCCCGAGACCATAGCTACCGGCCCCGTTCTGCGGTTTACTGTTGCTGTTCGCTGATGTGGTTTTTCCAGTGGTTTTTTGGGGCAGGTTAGGCAACCCGAGAGAAAAGGTGGATCAACGTGGATTCAGGGCAGCTCATAGGAATTGTCGTCGGCATCGTTGTGGTGCTCGCGATCGTGGCAGTGGCAGTCATGATCAGCCGCAAGCGCAAAGTGGCCGCGGACCGGAACCGCGCCGCCGAGATGCGGGAACAGGCCAAGGCCGACGAATTCGCTGCGCGGGAACGTGAGGCCAAGGCGGCGCGTGCCGAGGCCGACGCGCAGGAGGCCGACCTCGAAGCCGAGCGCCTGCGCCAGGTTGCCCGCAGCCGCCAGGAAGAGGCGGAAAGCGTCCGCTCCGGCGCGCAGGAGCAACTGCGCAAAGCCGACGAAGTGGACCCTGATGTGGTCACCTCCGAACGCGAAGGCGAAACCAGGGAAATGCCGACCCGCGCGGATTTGCGCTCCGAGAGGGCCACCGGCGAGCCAGCGAGCGGCAACACCGTCCCCGGCAACCCCGCCTCCGGCAACCAAGTGCCCGACGACCAGCGCAGCCGGGAAGACGTGACCCGGGCCGACACCGCACAGGGCCCGGATACCGCCCCCCGGGAAGACAAGCCGCGAAACCTCTGACCGAGACCTCGAACCTCTAACCCGAATCCACTGAGCCGCCAAGGGCCGCGCTCCGGAGTCAGCGGCGGGCGGAGGTCCGGGCAGGTGACTTGGTAGCAGGTGACTTGGCAGCGGKCGCCTTTGCGGGCGCCTTTACGGGCGCCTTTACGGGTGACTTTGCTGCGGGCCGGGCCGCCGCCCGCGGAGCCGCCGGGCGTGCGGCGGTTCCCCTCGGCGTCGGACGCGGCGCGGACGGCCTCGGGCTCGCGGACCTCGTCGCCGCGCCTCGTGC
>NZ_JBFTZV010000011.1:0-135849 GCF_056406615.1 Arthrobacter sp. P1_B3
GGTGGGTTCGGCGTCCTCGATGGCGGCCGCCGGCCTGGCCGAGGTCATGGGCGGCACGCCGGCGCAGGTGGAGAACGCCGCGGAAATCGCGATGGAGCACAACCTGGGCCTGACCTGCGACCCGATCGGCGGGCTGGTCCAGGTCCCGTGCATCGAACGGAACGCGATCGCCGCCGCGAAGGCCATCAACGCCGCCAAGATGGCGCTCTGGGGCGACGGCACGCACCGGGTCTCCCTCGACGAGGTCATCGTGACCATGCGGGAAACCGGCAAGGACATGAGCTCCAAATACAAGGAAACGGCCATGGGCGGCCTCGCCGTCAACGTGGTGGAGTGCTAGGGAGCTGATTGCGGCTGGCAGGCGCTAGTTGAACTGGCGCTAGTTATGCAGGGCGGCCCATAGGTTCAGCGAGGACGCGAACACGATCCAGGACAGGTAGGGAAGCATCAGCAGTCCTGCCGTCCGACTGATCGGGCCGAAGAGCACCACCGTAACGGCAACGGCTACGGCCAATGCCACGATGATCCCGAACGCGATCCACAGCGCCGGCGTCCCGAGCACCGGGTACAGGGCAAAGAAGACCGGGGTCCAGAGCAGGTTCAGCACCAGCTGCACGCCGTAAGCCGTCAGGGCCGCCTTGGACCCCTCGGCGTGGCTGCGCCAGACCAGCCACGCCGCGACCGCCATGGCGGCGTACAGGATCGTCCAAACCGGACCGAAGACCCAGTTGGGCGGGGACCAGGGCGCCGTGTCGGCTGAGGCATACCAGCCGTTAACGTGCTTGGCCGTGGCCAGGCCACCGAGGGCCGCAACGAGGGCCGACGCGCCGAGGAACAGGAGCAGCGCGATCACCTGGGAGCCGCTGCCGGCGCCTCTGCCGGCACCTCGGGAGCGGCCGCCGTGCGCCCCGGGACGGCCTTCCAACGGTTGTTGCTGAGCCTGCATGAGACCAGCGTAACCGCCTTGCCCGGACCGGCGGCAGGGTCCGGGCCGATAGACTTGAGGCTGCATGTCCGCATGCCGCCGAAGCTCGTACCGCAATGATTGGATACCGCACCCTTGCGTGAATTCACTGCCCGCTTTGCCTCTGCCGAGGAGATTGACAACTGGGATGCCCACGTCACCGCGAACCCCAATGGCGGCAACCTCCTTCAATCGGAAGCGTTCGCCGAGGTCAAGCAGCACTTTGGTTGGAGGCCTCTGCACCTTGTTTATGAGTCGGCCGATTACACGAGCTACAACCTGATCCTGGAAAAGTCGTTTCCGCTTCTCGGCAAGCTCTGGTACTTGATCAAGGGACCCGATGTGGCGTCCGTCGAGGACATCCCCGGGATCGCAGCGGCGAACGCGGACTTCGTGAAAAGGGCCAAACTGGGCGTCTTCGCGATCAAGATCGAGCCGGATATTGTCCTGTCGGACGACGCCGCGCGGGTCGTCGAGGGGGCAGGCCTGGTCAAGACTCACAACCTGCAACCCAACGACTCCACTGCGCTGCTCGATATTGCGCCCGAGGAAAACCAGCTGCTGCGCAATCTCCACTCCCGGGGCCGTAACGCCGTGCGCCGCGCCATCCGCGAGGGCGTGGAAGTCCACAACGTCGAGCCCACGGAAGAGAACTTCCGGGCCATGTATGCCCTGATGACCAACACGGTGGAGGCCAAATCCCAGGTCCGGGTGCGCGAGTACGAGTACTACCGCCAGTTCTGGAGCAACTTCCTGGCCCGTGACCAGGGCAGGCTGCTCTTCGTGTACGAAAACGACGTGCCCTCGGTTGGCGCGTTTGTGATCAACTACGGCCGCAAGGGAACGTACAAAGACGGCGGCTCCCTGCAGAAGCGCGGCCAGTACGGCGACTCGCACCTTGTGCAGTGGACTGCGATCAGCCAGGTCAAGGAACTCGGCTGCACCGAATACGACTTCTGCGGCACCCCGCCAAGCAACAAGCTAAAGGACACCTCGAACCCGTTCCATGGGCTGGGCCTGTTCAAGACCAGCTTCAGCAAGACCGTGACCGACTTCGTCGGCTGCTATGACCAGGTCCTGAGCCCGCTGAAGTACAAGGCCTGGCTGACGGCGGGGGAGCGCGTGGCACGCCAGCTCTACACCCGGCGCACGGGCCAGCAGTTCTACTAACCCGAGACAAAGACAATCAAGGACAGGCAAGGACAGCCTAGGACAGTGAGGAGGCCGGAATGAACAACGGAAACGACGGCCACCGCAGGCCGCCCACGGACGGCCTGCCCCGGACGCAGCCGATGTCGGCAACGCAGGTGCGCCAGAACGCCGCGGCCAAGAGGATGCTGCGCCGGCTGGTCCAGGGCGAAAACCCGCCGACGGCGCCGATGAGCATCGTGGACCGGCTCGCCGGCAGCCCCTACGCCAACCCGATGATCCAGGTCGGCGGGGTGGACGCCGCAGCCCGCAAGACCATCGACTTCGCCCTGAAACTGGCCGAATCCATGTTCCGGTACGGGGCAGGTGCCCTCGAAGTTGAGACCAGCATCATCGCGATCACCGCCGCGCTGGGGCTTAAGAACATCGAGGTGGACATCACCAACCAGTCGGTGGCCATCAACTATGCCCCGAGAGACCAGACGCCCATCTCGCTGCTGCGCGTAGTACGGTCCTGGACCAACAACTATGCGGGCCTCTCCCAGGTGCACCAGCTGGTGACGGACATCGTGGCCGGCGGCGTCGGCCGCGAGGAAGCCGCGCGCCGGCTCGATGACATTACCCGTAGCCCCAAGCCTTTCCCGCGGTGGATGGTCACTGTGGCCTTCGGCGTGTTCTCTGCCGTCTTCGTCGGCGTCCTGGGCGGCGGGCTGGGTGCCTCAATAGTCGCGTTCCTCTCCAACCTGCTGGTGAGCCTGCTGGCCCGACAGCTGGGCCGCTGGCGCACCCCGGACTTCTTCATCATCGCCTCGTGTTCGTTCCTGGTGACCATCGTCGCCCTGCTGTTGTGGCGCTTCGGCACCCCGTTGGGAGTGCAGATTCCCCCCGAGATCGTGGTGGTCGGCGGGATCCTGCTGCTCCTGCCGACGGGACGCCTAGTGTCCTCGGTGCAGGATGCGATCAACGGCTTCCCGGTCACGGCCGCCGGCCGGTTCCTGTCCACCATGCTGACCTTCGGGGCGCTGGTGGCCGGCATTGCCGTCGGGTTTGTCGTGGGAGACATGACCGGCATGGACCCAATAGACGTCACCAAAACATTCCCGCCCGCGTACGACTTGTGGGTGGTGGTCATTTTGATCGCCATTGCGGTGCTGATGATCGGCATCACCGAACAGACCAGCTGGAAGCTGCTGCTGCCGACGGCGGCCGTGGGCGTGGTGGGCTATCTGGTCCTGATCGGCGGCGACGCCCTGGGCATCGGGTCCCGTTTCGCGCCGGCCCTCGCCGCTGTGGTGATCGGCCTCCTGGCCCGTGTGGTGGCCCTCCGGATGGGTGCTCCCCAGCTGGTCGTGGCCGTCCCCGCCGCCCTCATCCTGCTCCCGGGGCTCACTATATTCCGGTCCATGTATGTATTGACCATTGAGGAATCGGAGATTCTTATGGGTGCCGGCGGGATGCTCAACGCCGGGGCGATCGTGCTCGGAGTCGCTGCAGGCATCGTGCTCGGTGACACCCTGGCGCGGCCCCTGACCCGGAGCCTGGCGAGCAACGAGCGGCGCAGGGCCCGCCGCCGCTAAGCAGACTGCGAACGCGGCTGGCGGGTTTTGCCTCCGGCGCCGGGGCCGTCCGTGTCCCTGCCCTGCCGGATTTCCCCGCCTTTGCCAGATTCCGACGGCGGGTCGTCGCGCCATGCTGGCGTGTCCCGGCGTCGTGGCGGCAAACGTGGGGAAATTCGGCGACATTTTGTTTGCCGCTAAATGTTGCCGCTGGACCTTGCCGGCTAAATCTTGCCTGCTAAATCTTCCCGGCTAAATCTTCCCGATGGGCAGCTTCTTCTCCGCCTGGAAGTCGTCCTCCACACGGCCCTTGGCCCAGTAGCCCGAGAGGGAAACCTGGGCCCGCTCCAGTCCGCGCTGCACGTAGAGGACGTCCCGGAGGCCCTTCATGTAGCCCCGCTCGCCGTGGGCGAAGACCTGCACCCGGCCCCCGGGCCATTCGGCGTCGCGCACGGCCGTGACCAGCAGCTCGCTCTCTCCGGCGGGGACGCCACCGCGCAGCAGCCAGCGCAGTTCGACGCCGGCTGGCCCTGCGATGGCCTGGATGTCGGCGTCGCTGTCCACTTCGAGCAGGGCGAGGCCGCGGGCATCCTCCGGCAGGGATTCGATCGCGGCGCCGATGGCCGGCAGCGCGGATTCATCGCCGGCAAACAGGTACCAGTCCGCCGCCGGATCCGGGTTGTAACCGCCGCCCGGGCCCGTAAACGTCAGGCGATCGCCGGGCTGGGCCGAGGCCGCCCAGGGGCCAGCGAGGCCTTCGTCGCCGTGGATCACAAAATCAATGGCGAGTTCCTGCGCCGCCGTGTCCACCCACCGGACCGTGTAGGTCCGGGTGTGCGGCCATTGGCTGCGCGGCATGGCTTCTCTGATGGCCCAAAGGTCCAGCGGCTCCGGGTACTCGATCTCGGGTTGCGGAAACACGATCTTGACGTATCGGTCCACATAGTCGTTGTTGACGTACCCGGCGAAGCCAGGGCCGCCAGCGATGATCCGGACCATGTGCGGGGAGAGTTGTTCCCTGCGCAGGACCGTCAAATCGGTCTGGGGACGCGAGTTCCGGGATGCGGTAGTGGCGGCGGGGAGGGAGGTCATGAGGTAAGCCTAACCAAGAACCCTGGCCGGAGCTCCCGGCCGGAAGCCTGTTACGGCAGCGGCGGCAGTTCCCAGTCAACCGTCCCGTTGCCCTGTTCCTGCAGCAGGGCGTTGGCCCGGCTGAAGGGCCGGGACCCGAAGAAACCGCGCGAGGCTGAGAGCGGGCTGGGGTGGGCGCTGGCGATCACGGCAGCGGATCCCAGTAGTGGCCGCACGGACTCGGCATCCTTCCCCCACAGGATCACCACCAGGGGAGCACGGCCCGCGCCGGCGGCGGATGCGCGGTCCGCGACGGCCCGGATGGCGGCCGCCGTGACGGCCTCCCAGCCCTTGTTCCGGTGCGAGCCCGCCGCGCCTGCCCGGACACTGAGCACCCTGTTCAGCAGCAGTACGCCCTGCTCCGCCCAGCGGCCAAGGTCCCCGTGGACGCGCGGCGGGACGCCCAGATCGGCCTGAAGTTCCTTGTAGATGTTCGCCAGGCTGCGGGGGATCGGCCGGGTGGCGCCGTCCACGGCGAAGGACAACCCTACGGCGTGCCCCGGCGTCGGGTAGGGGTCCTGTCCGACCACCAGCACCCGGACACCAGCCAGCGGCTGACGGAAGGCCCGCAGTAGATTTGGCGGCGACGGCAGCACGCCATGCCCGGCGGCCACTTCGCCGGCGAGGAAGGTGAGCGCCTCCCGCAACTGTGCCTCCACCGGCGCCAGCGCTTCCGCCCAGTCCGGAGCGACCAGCTCGCTCAGCGGCCGGCGCGCCAGGTCCGCGAAGCTGGGGCCGTCGGCGGCGGGTTCCAGCTCGAACAGCGCGTCGGAATCAAACTCGGAATCAGCCACAGCCCCATTCTTCCGCAGACGAAGTCCGCCCCGGCACCCCGCCGAATGACAACCCTGTCATTCGGCCGTAGCATGGGAATGGCTTTTTACCGGATCCAGCCGGTTTTTCGGAAGCAAACAGGGAGAGTGTGTCGTGGCCGAAGCAGCGCAAGAGCACGTGCTCGCGGGGGATTTTGCCGGATTCTCCGCTGCCGGCACGAGCCTGGACGAGGTGTCCGCGGAGTCTCCGCTGAGCGCCCGCGACCAACAGATGCTGGCCCTGGAGCGGCAGTGGTGGAAGTACGCAGGGGCAAAGGAGCAGGCCATCCGCGAGCTGTTCGATCTCTCCGCCACGCATTACTACCAGATCCTCAATGCCCTGATTGATACCGAGGATGCGCTGGCCCACGATCCCATGCTGGTCAAGAGATTGCGTAGACTACGTACATCACGCCAACGTGCCCGCACTGCCCGTCGTCTGGGAACAGATTCGTAAAGTCGCGTCACGCGCAGCCGGATGCGCACGTCCTGTTGCGCCCGCTTCCGGCCTCGGGCACCCCGTCTGAAATCAGCAAGGACGTCGTTTTACCATGACCAAATACGCTCGGGATGAATTTGATCGGGTCCCGGAGACCTCTGCCCGGCAGGGTGTCCACCGGGCCGTCGCCGAATCGCGCAGCCGGAGCCTGACCCCCATCTTGGCGGCCGGCTTCGTAGCGCTGGCCATCGGCTTGGTGGCGTTCCTGATCCTGCCGAAGCTCGGATTCTCCGCTGGCCAGGCCGCGGCCGTCGGTGACAACGCAACCGCCAGCGCGTCCGCAACGAGCCCCGCGAGCCCCAGCCCCGCGCCGACGAGCCCGGCGCCGGCCAGCACGGAACCTGCCGCCACAGCCCCCGCGGCAGCACCCACAGCGACGCCCAGCGCCACTGCCGCCGGTGTGGACAAGACGGCGCCGGTGACGGTCTACAACGGGACCACCACCGCTGGCCTCGCCAACCGGGTCGGCGGCACCATCAGCTCCGACGGCTGGATCCTGGGCCAGACGGGCAACTGGGGCGGCGTCCCGCAGCAGACGTCGGTGATCTTCTACAGCGGCGTGGAACAGAAGGGCAACGCGGAGGCACTCGGAACGCTCCTGGGCATCGACACCCTCGTGGACTCCGCCGAGTTCAACTTGCCCCTTGTGGTTGTGCTCGGCCCCGGCTTCCAGTAACTATTCCGGTTACGCCTCAATAACTATTCGGGGGAGGACCTGCCCGCCGTCGGCGTTCCTGAGGGACGCTGTGGGTACAGTATCTGCGGATTTCTCTTCGCAGTCCGCGGTGCACATCGAGGTGGGCCGCACGCAAGCTAGCTGAAAGTGTGGACACCATGGCACTGGGAACCGTCAAATGGTTCAACGCCGAAAAAGGCTACGGCTTCATCACCGTGGACGGTTCCGAGAACGACGTCTTCGTGCACTGGTCCGCGATCGTCGGGGAAGGCTACCGCGCCCTGGACGAGGGCCAGCGGGTGGAGCTGGAAGTCGGCGAGGGCGAAAAGGGCCCGCAGGCTGAAAGCGTCCGGCCCGCCTAGTGGCACTGGTTGCCGTCAAGAACGCCCCGCGGAACGCGGCAGGGCGTCCGGAAGGAGCTTTGCCGCTGGGCCGCGCCCTGGCGGCGGGCACACTCGCGGCCGTGGCCCTGACGGGCTGCCTGGGTCCTGCAGGCAGCGCCCGCGTGGCCAGCGCAGACGCGAGCGGTGACGGCACCCTGCGCATCGGCCTGATCCTGGACAACACGGGGCGGCAGAACTTCCTCAACGCCCCACAGCTCGCGGCGGCCAAACTCGCCGTCAAGGAGATCAACGCCGCCGGCGGCCACAAAGGCAAACCGGTGGAGCTGCTGCCGGAAACCATCAGCACTGACACCGCCGCCCAGGCGAAAGCGCTGGTTGCCGCCAAGGCCGACGTCGTTATCGGTCCGACCGATTCCAGCCGTGCCCCGGCCGCGATCGACGTGCTGGCCAACGCCAAGGTGGCTGTCATCTCACCGGCCAACTCTGCCAGCGCGCTCAGCAACTACAAGAGCGGCGGCTACTATTTCCGCACCTCGGCGGCCGACGTCGCCCAGGCCTCTGTCCTCGCCAAGCTGGCCAAGGACGGCGGCGCCAAGACCCTGGCTGTGGTGCACGAGGACGGCGCCTACGGCAAGGATGTCGCCGCCGCCGTCGCGGGTGCGGCGAAACAGTCCGGACTGGAAGTCGTGGCGGACGCGGAGTTCACCGCCGGCCAGGCGCAGCAGGCCGCCGCCACCGCGAAGGCCGCAAATCCCGACGCCGTCGTCCTGGTCTCGCGCGACGGCGCGCAGGGTGCCATCGCCGAACTGAACAATGCCGGCCTCGCCGGCAAGAAACTTGTCCTCAGCGACGCGGCAGTCAGCCGGTATGGCTCCGGCCTGGGCGCGCGGGCACTCGACGGCGCGCGCGGGGTCCTGCCCGGCGTGTTCCCCTCGGCCGCCTTCCAGAAGGACCTTGTTGCCGTTGACCCCGGACTGAAGGACATGGTGTTTGCCGCCGAGACGTACGACGCGGTCATCCTCGCCGCCGTCGCTGCCGCGGCGGCGGAAGACGACGCCGGAACCTCCATCGCGGCGTCCCTCGTGGCTGTCTCCGGCGGAGCTGCGGCAGCAGGCGGTAATGCCGCGGGTGGCGGCCAGCCCGCCAGCGAGCCGTGCACGAGCTACAAGGGCTGCGTCGACGTCCTCCGGGCAGGCAAGCGCCCGGACTATGACGGCCAGTCCGGACGGATCAACTTTGATTCCCACGGCGACATCACCGAAGCGAACCACAGGGTCTACACCTACGGCGAGGACAACCTGCCCACAATGAGTGGCATGGAGACCGCCAGCAGCAGTGGCGGCTGATCGCTCCTAGCGTATTGTGCCCGCGTGGCGGGCGGTTCGGGCCGGGCACTGCTTGCACTCTCCCCGGGGGAGTGCTAATTATTGATTTAGCACTCCAGCGCACTGACTGCTAACACGACGCCCGGTCCGCCCGGCCGCGAAGTGGGGCAGCCGGTCCAGGAGCTAAAGGAACACCTTGCTGGGGTGAGATCCCGGACCCAGCGGCATACAGAGGCCGCGGGGTAGGGATCGTCCGTCGCGGGCACCACAGCGAAGGTTCATTCTTAACGACTGTCCCGAAAGGACTACTGCCGTTATGGCCAAGATCATTGCATTTGATGAAGAGGCACGCCGCGGTCTTGAGCGGGGCCTGAACATCCTCGCCGACGCCGTCAAGGTCACCCTCGGCCCGCGGGGACGCAACGTCGTCCTCGAAAAGAAGTGGGGCGCCCCCACGATCACCAACGATGGTGTTTCCATCGCCAAGGAGATCGAGCTGGACGATCCTTACGAGAAGATCGGCGCCGAGCTGGTCAAGGAAGTTGCCAAGAAGACGGATGACGTCGCAGGCGACGGCACCACCACGGCAACTGTGCTCGCACAGGCCCTGGTCAAGGAAGGCCTGCGCAACGTCGCGGCCGGCGCTGACCCGCTGTCCCTCAAGCGCGGCATCGAGAAGGCTGTTGACGCCGTCACCGTCGAGCTCCTGGCCTCCGCCAAGGAAATCGAGACCAAGGAAGAGATCGCCGCCACCGCGTCCATCTCCGCCGGCGACAACGAGATCGGCGCCCTGATCGCCGAAGCCCTCGACAAGGTCGGCAAGGAAGGCGTCATCACGGTCGAGGAGTCGAACACGTTCGGCCTCGAGCTGGAGCTGACCGAAGGCATGCGCTTCGACAAGGGCTACATCTCGGCTTACTTCGTCACCGACGCCGAGCGCCAGGAAACGGTCCTTGAGGATCCGTACATCCTGATCGTCAACTCCAAGATCTCCAACGTCAAGGAACTGGTTGCTGTCCTGGAAAAGGTCATGCAGTCTTCCAAGCCGCTGCTGATCATTGCCGAAGACATCGAGGGCGAGGCCCTGGCCACCCTGATCGTCAACAAGATCCGCGGCACCTTCAAGTCCGTTGCCGTCAAGGCCCCGGGCTTCGGCGACCGCCGCAAGGCGCAGCTGGCCGACATCGCCATCCTCACCGGTGGCCAGGTCATCTCCGAGGAAGTCGGCCTCAAGCTTGAGACCGCCGGACTCGAACTCCTTGGCAAGGCCCGCAAGGTTGTTGTCACCAAGGACGAGACCACCATCGTCGAAGGTGCAGGCGACGCCGACCAGATCGCCGGCCGCGTGTCCCAGATCCGCGCCGAGATCGAGAACTCGGATTCCGACTACGACCGCGAGAAGCTGCAGGAGCGCCTGGCCAAGCTGGCCGGCGGCGTTGCAGTCATCAAGGCCGGCGCCGCAACCGAGGTCGAGCTCAAGGAACGCAAGCACCGCATTGAGGACGCCGTCCGCAACGCCAAGGCTGCTGTCGAAGAGGGCATCGTCGCCGGCGGTGGCGTTGCCCTGATCCAGGCTGGCGCCAAGGCATTCGCGAACCTGCAGCTCTCCGGTGACGAGGCAACGGGCGCGAACATCGTCCGCGTTGCCATCGACGCCCCGCTGAAGCAGATCGCCTTCAACGCCGGCCTCGAGCCCGGCGTCGTAGTGGACAAGGTCCGCGGCCTGCCCGCAGGCCACGGCCTCAACGCAGCCACCGGCGAGTACGTCGACCTGCTGGCCGCCGGCATCAACGACCCGGTCAAGGTAACCCGCTCTGCCCTGCAGAACGCGGCTTCCATTGCCGGCCTGTTCCTCACCACCGAGGCCGTTGTAGCTGACAAGCCCGAGAAGGCTGGCGCCCAGATGGGCGGCGGCGACGACATGGGCGGCATGGGCGGCATGGGCGGTTTCTAACCACCCGCGCCAGCCTCCACCGGCTGTTCGACGACGGCGGTCCCACCTTCGGGTGGGGCCGCCGTTGCCGGTTTAACGCAGCCTCCGGCCAGCACCCTCCCGCAGCCGTTGCGCTGGGTGTCGGCAGTCTCTGGCAGGATAGGTCAGTGACGATTACAGCAGCGGCCGACGGTTCGGCCTTAGGAAATCCCGGCCCGGCCGGATGGGCCTGGTACGTGAATGACGACTGCTGGCGGGCCGGTGGCTGGCCCCACGGCACGAACAACCAGGGCGAATTGATGGCGGTGCTGGACCTGTTCCGGGCGACGGCACACGTACCCGGGGAAGACCTGCTGATCCTCTGCGACAGCCAGTACGTCATCAACGCCGTGACCAAGTGGATGCCGGGCTGGAAACGCAAGGGCTGGCGCAAGGCCGACGGCAAGCCGGTGCTGAACGTGGACCTCCTCAAGGAAATCGACCAGGCGCTCGTGGGCCGCAAGTACACCTTCGAATGGGTGCGGGGTCATGCCGGGCACGAGCTCAACGAAGCGGCAGACGTCCGCGCCCGGGCAGCGGCCACGGCGTACCAGCAGGACGTGGCCGTCCGGCAGGGCCCCGGGTTCGGGACGCCGGAGGGCGGGACGCCGTCGGCAGGCCAGGCGGACTCCATGATGCCGCAGGCCGCCCCGCGGACGGCCCCAGCACAACCCGCCCCATCGCAGGCCGCAACCCGGGCACCGGCAGCCCCGGCGCCTTCCGGCCAGCAGGAACTCTTTGGCGCACCGGGGGCCTACGACGAACCGGACCTCTTCAGCGAACTCGAAGAAGAACCGGCGGCCCTGGCGGAGACCAGCCCCGAAGCCGTCGTCGAATCTCTTGAGCGGGAACTGCTCCGCCCGGAAACCCGGGCGGACGTGGGCCGCACAGGCGTCCTGCTCCATCCGGACTTCACCGAAATCGGCAGCTCCGGCCGGATCTGGACCCGCGACGCCATGATGATGTCACTGGAGGACAACCCGGGCGGACCTGTGGACCTGGAACTGTTGGGCGCGGACCGGCTGGGCGAGAAGACCATGCTCTTGACCTACCGCAGCCACACCCGCGAGGGATCAGCCCTGCGCAGCTCCCTGTGGGTCCTTGAAGGCGCGCAATGGCGTCTGCGCTTCCATCAGGGCACACCCGAGGCCTGACACCGTGTGAGGCTCACGTGAAGCGCTGGGCATTGCCCAGTTCAGCCTGCGCGTAGGTGGCAGCGGCGGAATTCAGCGCAAGGTTGATGGACGCCAGGGAGGCCTCGACCCTGCCCTGGGTCAGTGTCCACTCGGCGACCAGGGTTTGGAAGTTTGTCGCCGCGGAGCCCCGCCAGCTGCCCTGGAGTTCGTCCAGCCCTCGTTTCATGGCGTGGACGTCCGCGCTGATCCGCTCCACTGTGGCCTGCACGTTGGCGGACTTGAGCTGGAGGAGTTCCGTGTCGACGGAGATGATGCTCATGGGAATGCCTCTCGAATGTTCGGGGAGGCAGCCGCGGCCCGGCGGAGCACGGTGAACGTCAGCCGCGGGGGTCCGCGGTGAGAACTTGCGGTGAGAACTTGCGGTGAAGGCTTGTGGGGGAGCGGCTGCCTCGTCCGGATTTTCCGGACACCCCGAGCGTAGGCGGGCAGTGCACCGGCCGGACACCGCCGTCGGGCCCTATGTGGACAAATCGGCTGTGGACAGTTCCTTGGCGTCTTCGTCCAGGAACGGGATGCTGACCACCAGCGTGGCACCGCCCCCGTCAGTCTCCCCGACCCGCACGGACCCGGAATGCGAACCGACGATTGCGGCCACAATCGCCAGGCCAAGTCCGCTGCCACCGGTCTCCCTGGTCCGGGAGGTGTCCGCCCGGTAGAAGCGTTCGAATATGCGGGCCGCTTCCTCATCCGGGACGCCCGGTCCGTGGTCCCGGACCTCGATCACGGACTGCCGTGTTCCGTCCGGTGCGCTCCGGGTCCCGACGCCAATTTCGATCGGAGTACCTTCCGGCGTGTAGCGCAGGGCGTTGCCGACCAGGTTGCTGACCACCTGGCGCAGCTTGGCTTCGTCGCCCAGGACCGGGGCGGGCGCCGGGGCCGCCCCGTCGAGCCCGGAGAGGGTGATGGTGCGGCTGCGGTCACTCGCCTGGGTGTCCACCACCGCGTCGTTAGCCAGCAGCAGCAGATCCGAGGGTTTCTGCTGCAGCGGGCGCTGCTCATCGATCCGGGCCAGCAGCAGCAGGTCTTCCACCATGGCTCCCATGCGCTTGGCTTCGCTTTCGATCCGCCCCATCGCCGTGGCCACGTCTTCCGGGGTGGACAGCGCCCCGTGCCGATACAGCTCGGAGAACCCGCGAATGGTCACCAGCGGGGTCCGCAGTTCGTGCGAGGCGTCGGCGGCGAAGCGACGCATCCGTGCCTCGGACGCCATCCGGGCGGCGAACGCTGTCTCAATGTGCGCGAGCATGGCATTGAGCGAGCTCCCGAGCCGCCCCACTTCGGTATTGGGGTTTTCGATTTCCACACGTCTGGAGAGGTCTCCGGCGGCGATCGCGGCGGCCGTCTTCTCCACCCGGGCCAGCGGCCGGAAGGACCTCGAGACGGTCCAGGTGGCAATGAAGAACGCCAGCACGAGTGTCAGCAGGCCCACCCCCACCACCACCAGGGCGGCATGTTCCATCACGGAATCGACGGGGTCCAGCGGCAACCCGATGACGACGACCGCGCTGCGCTGGTTGTTGTCCACGACGCTCAGGGCCACAACCCTCCAGTTGCCGCCCTCGGAGCCGGGGACCTGGAAGGGTACCTGCTGGCGTTCCCGGGCCTCGACCGTGGAAAAGGTGCTGATGGCGGGGTGGGAGTCCTTGTCGCCGCCGAACGGAATGGGCGGCAGGCCCGGGCTGAAGAGCATCAGCGAGTAGTCGGTGGGAACGGTGGAGCTGGTCTCCTGCAGCTGGGTGAAGGACTTCTCCAGCCGCACGGATTCGACGGCGGCCCGCAGCTTGTCATCTACCTGTCCCTGCAGGAAGCTGTGCAGCAGCGTCAGCGTGCCCGCACCAGTGGCCGTGAGGGCCACCAGCATGAGCGCCATCATGATGGCCACGAGCTGCGAGCGCAGCGAGGCCGATTTCCAGCGGTGCAACAAGGTCAGCGCTTCTCGGCAGTCCGCAGAACGTAGCCGACGCCGCGCTTGGTCTGGATCAGTGCCGGCGCATCGGGATCGATGTCCACCTTGCGGCGCAGGTAGGAGATGTAGGACTCCACGATCGAGGCATCGCCGTTGAAGTCGTACTCCCACACGTGATCGAGGATCTGGGCCTTGGACAGGACCCGGTTCGGGTTGAGCATGAGGTAGCGCAGGAGCTTGAACTCGGTGGGCGACAGCTCGATCACGGTGCCACCGCGGCGGACCTCGTGGGCGTCGTCGTCGAGCTGGAGGTCATCGACCCGGATCACGGCGTCGTCGTCGACCTGGGGCTGTGTGCGCCGGAGCACCGCGCGGATGCGGGCCACCACCTCGTCGAGGCTGAAGGGCTTGGTGACGTAATCGTCCCCGCCCACGGTCAGGCCGGTGACTTTGTCCTCGGTGTCGTCCTTGGCCGTGAGGAACAGGACGGGGAAGTGCTTGCCGGCGGCGCGCAGGCGGCGGGTGACGGTGAAGCCGTCCATGTCCGGCAGCATGACGTCCAGCACTGCCAGATCGGGGGCGTGCAGCTCTGCGGCGGCCAGTGCCTCACGCCCGCTGCCGGCCGAGACAACCTCGAAACCAGCGAAGCGCAGGGACGTCGACAGCAGCTCGCGGATGTTCGGTTCGTCATCGACGACGAGCAGCTTGGCTTCGGGTCCGTTCTTTTTCATGTTCCCATGATGCTCCCAGACTCTGGGAGTTTTCTGAATGGCAGATGTGTGTTGCATGGGCCGTGCCCCGGCGGCCGCGCCGGGGCACGCACCAGGGACGGCACCCGCCTATCCGGCGGTGCCGACGTCCTTGGCGTCCATGATCCGGTAGGCGTAGCCCTGCTCGGCGAGGAAACGCTGCCGCTTCGCGGCGAAGTCCTGATCCAGGGTGTCCCGGGCCACGAGCGAGTAGAACCTGGCGGAGCGGCCGTCCTTTTTCGGGCGCAGCAGCCGGCCCAGGCGCTGGGCCTCCTCCTGGCGGGAACCGAACGACCCGGAGACCTGGATCGCGACCGACGCCTCGGGCAGGTCGATTGAGAAGTTGGCCACCTTGGACACCACCAGGGTCTGCACCTCGCCTGCGCGGAAGGCGTCGAAGAGCCGCTGGCGTTCCTTGACCGACGTGTCGCCCTTGATCACCGGCGCGCCCAGGCGTTCGCCGATCTCGTCGAGCTGGTCTATGTACTGCCCGATCACCAGGAGCTGCTCGCCGGCGTGTTCGGCGACAAGTTCTTCCACCACCCGGGTCTTCGTCTCTGACGTGGCGCACAGCCGGTACTTGTCGGCGTCCTCGGCCATGGCATAGGCCACCCGTTCCTCGCGCGGCAGGTCCACCCGGACCTCCACGCAATCGGCGGGGGCGATGTAGCCCTGGGTCTCGATGTCTTTCCACGGCGCGTCGTAGCGCTTCGGACCGATCAGGCTGAAGACCTCGCCCTCCCGCCCGTCCTCCCGCACCAACGTGGCCGTGAGCCCCAGCCGGCGCCGGGCCTGCAGGTCGGCCGTCATCCGGAAGATCGGTGCCGGCAGCAGGTGGACCTCGTCGTAGATGATCAGACCCCAGTCGTTGCCGTCCACGAGCTCCAGGTGCGGGTACAGGCCGCCGCGCTTCGTGGTCAGGACCTGGTAGGTGGCGATCGTGACCGGACGGACTTCCTTGACGGAGCCAGAGTACTCGCCGATCTCCTCCTCGGTCAGTGACGTGCGCTTGATGAGCTCGTCCTTCCACTGCCGCGCGGCGACAGTATTGGTCACCAGGATCAGCGTGGTGGTGGAGCTTGTGGCCATGGCGGCCGCCCCGACCAGCGTCTTGCCGGCGCCGCAGGGAAGGACGACGACGCCGCTGCCGCCGGCCCAGAAGTTCTCCGCCGCCAGTTGCTGGTAAGGCCGCAGCTTCCAGCCGGTTTCGTTGAGCATGATGGGGTGCGGCGTGCCGTCCACGTAGCCGGCGAGGTCCTCGGCCGGCCAGCCAATCTTGAGCAGCAGCTGCTTGAGCTGGCCGCGCTGGGAGGAATGCACCACCACGGTCTCGCCGTCGATCCGCGGCCCGAGCAGTGGGGCGATCTTCTTGGCACGGCTGACCTCCTCGAGCACGGGGTAGTCGGACGTGCGCATGACCAGGCCATGCTGCGGGTCCTTTTCCAGCCGGAGCCGGCCGTACCGGGACATGGTCTCTTCGACGTCGATCAGCAGGGAGTGCGGCACGGGGAACCGGGAGTACGTGAGCAGGGTGTCCAGCACTTTTTCGGCGTCCAGTCCGGCCGCCCGGGCATTCCACAGACCCAGCGGCGTCAGCCGGTAGCTGTGCACATGCTCCGGGGCCCGTTCCAGCTCGGCGAACGCCGCGATGGCGTGCCTGGCCTCGGTTGCGAGTTCGTGGTCGACCTCCAGCAGGATGGTCTTGTCGCTCTGGACGATCAGGGGCCCGTCATTCACTGGAACAATTCCTCTGTAGCTTCTACGTCGATAATCCGGTGGATGGACAGGACCCGCTCGATCTCCTTGACCGGATCGAACACGCGCACCCGCCCGCCATTCACAGCTACCGGAACAACCGTCTCGCGGCTGGCATTCCCCATGCTGTCCACGACGTTCATGACCACACGCTGCCGGAGGCGGATCGCTTTCAGGAGGGTCTCCAGCCCCAGCTGGGTCGCTTCCTCGCTGCCAGGGGCAGCCGCCGGCGAGTGATCGCCGGAGCCAGGTGCCCGGGACCCGTCACCGCGCAGCACGGCCAGTTGGGCGTCGATGTCGGCTTCCGGCGGAGCGGTCCGCGGGGCGGTGTAGACGGGCCGGCCGCTGCCGGGACCCGGGGTGCTGCGGCGCAGCCGGACGACGGCGGATGCTGCTTCCTCCAGGATGGGGGCGAGACCCAGGGCTCTGAGGATCTGGGCGGTTTCCCGGGGTGCGGAGTGTGAGACGACCACGGTGGGCGCGATGCGCACCAGCCCCAGGCTGGCGGCGGCCGGGGCGTTGAGCAGTTCCAGCAAGGCAGAGTCGTCCTCGCTTTGGATGAAGCTGGCTGCTGTCCCCACGCGGAGCCGGGAGTGGCGCGCGGCGGTGTCTTCGATGAGGTACTGGAGCGGCTGCGGAATCGCGGTGGCGGAATGCTGGCGCAGGAAGTCCAGGATCGCCGCTGCGTCCTGGCCGGCGTCGAGCGCCCGGCGGACGGAGGCGACGGAGAAACGGTAGATGGTTGCCGGGCCCTGCCCTTCGGCCGCGGCCATGGTCAGGAGCCGTTCGCTCAGTTCGGGATCGAGGTAACCCGGAGCCACCGCCGTCAGGTCCGCCTGCAGCAGCACATGCTGCAGGGCTGCCGGCAGGTGTTCGCCCAGGATCCCCAACGCATCATCCGGCTGTTCGGCGGCGATCGCGGCGCCCAGCTGGCTGAGCGCCCCGGAGCCGATCAGGCCAAGCATCTCGGCCTCGGTGAGGATGCCGCGGATCAGCGAGCTGAAGCGCCGGGCCATCCGGGGCTGGGTCCACTCGGCTCGCTCCAGCACCGCGGCGGCATCGAGAACGGGGGCCTGCCCGTCGGTCGCCGCGGCTTCGAGGGTGAGTTCATTCAGGATTTCCAGGACCCGTTTACGGACCACCGGGGCGTCGGGCCGCTGCGCCTCGGCAGAGAGCGCATTGATGGTGGTGCCGGCCGCGCCCCGATGGCCGGCCGGGCCGGCGGCATTCACGGGCTGGCCCACCAGGGACGGCGCGCGCTCGCTGGCCAGCCAGGCATTGACCAGCCATAGCCATTGTTCCTGCCGCGGCAGCGCCAGCCACTCCAGCTGCGGCGGCTGCACCCACGCCGAACTGTCGACGTCCAGCCGCAGCAGACCGGCCAGTCCGCAGAACTCCGCGAGTACGCCGGCCTCGTGCACGTCGATCCGCAGGGAATCCGCCAGCCGCTTCATCTCCCGGACCCCGACGCCTCCGCTGCGCAGCGTCGCCAGGGGCTGTTCGCGCACGGTGTAGAGCACTTCGCCCACGAGCCGCAGCGTCTCGGCAATAGCGCCCAAGGCGGCGTTCCGGCGCAGCCCTGCGCTCGTGTGGCCAAGGTGGGGGACGGGCGGCATCAGGGAAAAGCTCTCGATGACRAACCCGCCGCGCAGCGACACTCCGACGCTGTGCGGCAGTTCGACGTGGGCGGCGTCCAGCGGCACCAGCAGCCCCCGCGCCAGGAGCCAGTCCACGGGGCCGACGTCGGCGCTTTCGTGGAGCACGGAAGCCCGGCGCTGCGCCTGCGGAACGGCGCCCATGGCCCAGTTTCCGAACCGGGCCAGCAGGGCGGCGGTCCGATCCGGTGCGGTGGTCAGGATTTGCTGGAGCGATTCCGGTGTTGCCGTCCAGTGCTGCAGCGACAGGGCCGCTTCCATCGGCGTCGTGGCGGGGGAGATGGACGCCCCGGCACGGTGCAGTTCCCCCACCAGCTGCACCACGCGCTGCGCAAAGGCCGGCTGGAGCCGCACGAGTTCGGTGTAGCTGCGCCCCAGTCCCGCCGGGTAGATGCCGATCACATCCTTGAGGCTGCCCACCGGGAGGTAGTGGCGCTGCTTGGCGGCGGCGGGGGCGGCACCGTGCGGGGGATCGGCGCGGTGGACGAGGGCCAGGTCCTGCAGGGAATGGAGGAGCCGGTCGATGGCGGCAGCCGAGGAGCCGTTGATCAGTTTCTTCAGCATCGCCGCCGAGGCGCTGTGCCCGGTATCGGCGTTGGTGCACAGGTGCAGGGTTTCCAGGACCTGCATCTGTGGACGGTTAAGCCGCTCGAGCGCCCGCTGGACGCTGACGCGTCCGCTGGCACGGGCGGCGAGGGCGGGGAAGTCCGGGACGCCGGGAGAAATCAGGTCCGGCCGCGCGGAGAACAGGGCACGCAGCGACTCGTCGCTTCGTGCCTGAAGTTCCTTGCTCAGCGCGCGGATGAGGGACATCGCTCCAACGTTACCTTTCGCCGGGCCCGCGCGGGCGGCGCCGTGCGGCCACCGCGTCTACAACGAGCGCCAGCATGAGCAGGAATGCCACCGGGAGCCCGTAGAGGGCCGTTGAGGTAATCCAGGCGGGCGCCACGACATTGTTGAAGGCCATGGCCATGACAGCGCCGACGGCGGCAAGGGACAGCACAGCAAGGGTGGCCGCGATGATCATCAGAGGCCGCCGGTAACGCGTGAGTGTCATGTGGGCAACGCTAACAGTCCAGCATCGCCCGCGCCTCACGCCGCTAAAGTGAACCAGGCAGGATAACCTTGGAGGTACAGACCAACACGGTCCGGGCAGTCATACCCTGAACCCGCGTATCCATGCGGATGCGGTGACCGCCGGCCGTGTCCCCGCAGAACGAAGAAGGTTGATTACGTGCCTACCGGCAAGGTCAAGTGGTATGACAAGGAAAAAGGCTTCGGATTCCTCGCGGGCGAGGACGGCCAGGAGGTCTTCCTGCCCAAGTCCGCGCTGCCCGAGGGTGTCGCGGAGCTCAAGGCCGGAACGCGCGTTGAATTTGGTGTAGCCGACGGACGCAAGGGTGCCCAGGCCCTGGGCCTGCGCGTGCTGGACAAGACACCGTCCATCGCCAAGGCAAAGCGGCCCAGTGCCAGGGACCTTGCCCCGCTGGTGCAGGACCTCGTCAGTGTGCTGGACAACCTGTCCGGGACCCTGTCCGCGGGCAAGTACCCGGAAGGCAACAAGGGCAAGGCGATCGCAGCGGCCCTCCGTAAGGTTGCCGACGAGCTGGACGTATAAGGCTCTTGATGACTCAGGAACCTGATCGGTTGCCGGCGCCGGATGCCGGATCCACCCTGCCTGCCGGATCCAAGACAGCCGGCTCAAAGCAGGGAACGCGCCCGCGCGCCGGCGTGCCCGTCTGGCGCACCGGAAAGCCGGACGCCTTCCTGGCCGCCGCCGTCGACGTCGCCCGTACCGCGGTGGAAGGCATTGCTCCCGCCGAGCAGATCGGCGAGCACATCGGTGCCCGCAGCGAAGGCGACCGCCTGGTGACCCATCTCTTCGAATCCAGGCTGCCCGGGTACCTGGGCTGGCAGTGGTACGCCGTACTGACCCGCAACTCGCGGTCCAAGGTGGTCACGGTGGATGAACTCGGCCTGCTGCCCTCCGAAGACTCCGTCCTGGCGCCGGCGTGGATTCCGTGGGCTGAGCGGGTCCGCCCGGAAGACGCACAAGATGACGAGGCCGCCGACGAGGCGTCCGGCTCCCCAACGCCGTCGCCGGCGTCGGCCCCAGGCCAGCAAGATACAGACCAGCAAGATACTGACCAGCAGGTTACAGACCAGTCGGATACTGACCAGCAGGATACGCAGGATACAGACCAGCAGGGTACTGCCGACCAGGATGCTGCCGAGCCCGGCGCCTCGGAGACCGACGACGACGAGCGGGAACGCTCTGCGGGCGAGGCCGACTAACGGTTGAAAACGTCCGGGAGCGTGTCTGGGGAGGGCTGGGGCTGATGTCCACGTTCAAGTCCCTGCACATCCTGAACTACCGCATCTGGTTCATCGGTGCGCTCATCTCCAACATTGGCACCTGGATGCAGCGCACCGCCCAGGACTGGCTGGTGTTCGCCCACCTGACGGCGCACGATGCCGGGGCGGTGGGGATCACGATGGCCCTGCAGTTGGGCCCGCAGCTCTTCCTGGCGCCCGTGGCCGGACTTCTCGCCGACCGCTTCAACCGTAAGCGGCTCCTGGTGCTGACCCAGTCCGCAATGGCGCTGCTGAGCGCCGGACTGGGCATCCTGGTGGTCTCGGGCGCGGCGCAACTCTGGCACGTCTACGCTTTCGCCCTAATGCTCGGGRTGGTCTCCGCCCTGGACGCTCCCGTGCGGCAGACCTTCGTCTCGGAACTGGTCCAGGACGACTACCTCCCCAATGCCGTGGCCCTCAACAGTGCTTCCTTCAACGTCGCCCGGATGATCGGCCCGGCAGTCGCCGGCGTGCTCACTGCCGTTGTCGGGCCCGGCTGGGTCTTCCTCATCAACACGCTCACCTTTGTGGCCATGTTGCTGAGCCTGGCGAAAATCCCGGCCGCGTCGCTGCGGCGGCTGCCGCGGGCACGGGCGGGCAAGGGCAGGATCCGGGAGGGTCTGCGCTACGTCAGGTTCCGTCCGGACCTCGTCGTGGTGCTCGTAGCGATCTTCATCGTGGGAACCCTGGGGCTGAACTTCGCCCTGTTCATTGCGGCCATGGTGGGTAAGGAATTCGGCCTCGACGCGGGGGCCTTCGGCCTGATGAATTCGATCATGGCAATCGGCTCCGTCGCCGGGGCGCTGTTGTCCGCCGGCCGCGGCAAGCCCCGGCTGCGGGTCATTTTCGGGGCGGCAGCGGCCTTCGGCGTAACCTCCGGCATCGCCGCGATGGCCCCAAACTACTTCTGGTACGGCGTCGCACTGGTGCCCGTGGGTCTGTTCGCCATCACCATGATGACGAGCGCCAACGGGTACGTCCAGACCACCACGGACCCCGTAATGCGGGGCCGGGTGATGGCCCTCTACATGGCAATTTTCATGGGCGGAACTCCCATTGGGGCGCCGCTCGTCGGCTGGGTGGCAAACACCGCCGGCCCCCGCTGGTCCATGGCGGTTGCGGCGGGCGCCGGCCTGCTGGCGGCCCTGATCGGGCTGGTGTGGATCATCCGGGCGAAGCACCTGCGGCTCCACTTCAACCGTCGCGCGCGCGGGCTGCGGTACTTCCACGTCGAAAGCGGGACCGGTCCAGCCGGCGCCAGCCCTGGTTCCCAATCGGGTGCGCGGCGCGGCTCACAACAGAATGTGCAGCCGGGCGGACCGGCCTGAAACGATGACGGCGCCGCCGCGGCCTGAGTTCTCATGGGCCGTGACGGCGCCGCCGGGCGCAGAGGCTACTTTTTCAGTTCAGCCACGACGAAGTCGATGCACTCGAGCAGTGCCGAGACGTCGTCCGGCTCGATCGCCACGAAGGTGGCGATGCGCAGCTGGTTCCGGCCCAGCTTGCGGTACGGCTCGGTGTCGACGACGCCGTTCGCGCGGAGCACCTTGGCGATGGCGGAGGCATCGATCGATTCGTCGAAGTCGATCGTGGCGATCACGTTGGAACGGTCCTCGGCCTTGGCCACGAACGGCGTGGCGTAGCCGGATGCCTCGGCCCAGCGGTAGATGCGGCCGGCGGAATCCGCGGTCCGGGCGGCTGCGAAGTCCAGGCCGCCGTTGGCGTTCAGCCACTGCACCTGGGCATCCAGGGTCACCAGGGTGGCCAGCGCCGGGGTGTTGTAGGTCTGGTTGAGCCGGGAGTTGTCGATCGCCGTCTGGAGGTCCAGGAAGTCGGGGATCCAGCGGTTGCCGGCCTTGATCCGTGCCGCCCGCTCCAGCGCCGCGGGGGAAAACAGGCCCAGCCACAGGCCGCCGTCGGACGCGAAGTTCTTCTGCGGCGCGAAGTAGTACACGTCGGATTCCGCCACGTCCACGTCCAGCCCGCCCGCGGCCGAGGTCGCGTCCACCAGCACCAGCGACCCCTCGTCGGCGCCTGCCACGCGCTGGACGGGGGCAGCCACGCCGGTTGAGGTTTCGTTCTGCGGCCACGCATAGACGTCGACGCCGGCCTCCGCCCGGGCGGAGGGGCGGGTGCCGGGTTCGGCCTTGATAATGGAGGACTCGGCGAGGAACGGCGCCTTGTTCGTGGCCGAGGCAAACTTCGAGCCGAACTCGCCGAAGGACAGGTGCTGCGCCTTGTTCTCAACGAGTCCGAAGCTGGCGATGTCCCAGAAAGCGGTGGATCCGCCCACGCCGAGCACGACTTCATAGCCTTCGGGCGCGCGGAAGAATTCGCTGAGGCCGCTGCGTACCGAGCCGACCAGGTTTTTCACCGGTGCCTGGCGGTGCGAGGTCCCCAGCAGCTTCGCCGATGCCGCGGCGAGGGCGTCCATCTGTTCCGGTCGGACCTTGGACGGGCCGGCGCCGAACCGTCCGTCCTTGGGCAGGAGGTTGGCGGGGATCGTGACGCTCGTGTCGCTCACAGTGGCTCCAATTTTCGGCGGGTTCGTAGCGTGGCTGGGAGGTGGCCTGGCAGGGATGGCTACAACGGACACCCCTTTTTCATTCTGCCTGTTCTATTTTGCCTGTTTCATTCTGCCTGACGGGTCCCGGCGATACGGAAAAGGCCTGTCACAGTCAGGTCATTGAGACGCCGGGGGCTGCCGGCCTACGGGCGCCGGGAGGGCAGTCCCGGGCCGAACGAAAATTATCCGGAGTAATTCAAAATAGGCTAGGCTGGCATGCGAACGTACGGCGGATCCCGCCAGGGCGCATCCTGCATGCAGCCCGCACGCGGTACGGTGGGAATGACGCAAGGACTGCGCTCGAGGAGCTGAGCTGAATGACGGATCTGATCGATACCACGGAGATGTATCTTCGGACCATTCTGGAACTTGAAGAAGAAAACATCGTTGCCCTCCGTGCCCGCATCGCCGAACGGCTCCGCCACTCCGGCCCCACCGTTTCCCAGACCATCGGCCGCATGGAGCGTGACGGGCTGGTGGTTGTTTCCGGTGACCGGCACCTTGAACTGACCGAAACCGGGCGGAAACGCGCCATCGGTGTCATGCGCAAGCACCGCCTCGCCGAACGACTGCTCGCGGACGTGATCGGACTCGACTGGGCCTACGTCCATGAGGAAGCGTGCCGCTGGGAGCATGTCATGAGCGAACGCGTCGAGCGCCGAATCTTCGAGATGCTCAACCACCCGACAGTTTCGCCCTACGGAAACCCCATTCCGGGGCTGGCAGATCTTGGCGGGGTGCCCAATGGTGCCCCCGCGGACAGGGCGGTAAACCTCCTGGAGGCCATGGCCGGTTACGGTGCGGGTTCGCGGATCACGGTCAACCGGCTCGCGGAGCCGATCCAGGTGGAGCCGGAGCTTCTGGCCCAGCTCGACGAAGGCGGAATCCGGCCTGGCGCGCTGGTCTCGCTGGAGCGTGTGGGGGAGTACATCTCGGTCCGCGTCCCCGATATCGAGGGTGCCCTGGAACTGCCGCCCGAGGTTGCCGCGCACGTCTTTGTAACGGTCGCCTGACCGGCCGCAACGGGCCGGTTGTGGGACGACCCATGAGTTCTGCACAGTTGCGATTACGGATTTATCACCGGGCGGCTTAATCCCCTATAGTTAGTGGCCAGTACCGATACCAAAGCGTTACCTGATCCGAAGCCGAGCCCTGCCAGCGGATCAGTCGCTGAACCACCTTCTGGCAGGGGCGGGGGAACCACTTTCGGCTGCTACTTAAGCAGCCTTGGGGTGAAGTCCGTCAGCGGCAAGCAGCTTCCACCGAAGGATCCCCTGGGGATACCCCTGTGCCTGGCTGCTTGCAACGGCGGACCGGGTCTTTGATCTCTCTGACCCGAATCGGACAGCTAACTTCGCAGGCTCTCCAGAGAGGAACCGTTCTTGACCACCCAGACCGCCAGGGGCCGTCGCCGCGCGACCGGTCCCGCTCCGGAGCCGCGTCCCGTCGTCGCGCATATGGCCGAACGCCCGCGCGACGCGCACCGCGATGAACGGCGTCGCCGGCGCAGTCCGTTCCGTCAGGTAACGGAGTTTGCCTCGGCCAGCGGAGTCGGGCAGAAAGCCGGGATCGCCCTGGCCGCAACTGGTCTGGTTCTCACCGTGACGGTCCCCGTCACGAGCCCCGTGATGGCCTCCAATCCCGGCGGATCCGGCGCTCTCTCGGCCGCCGTTCAGCCGGATGTCACCGCCGCTGCCGCGGCAAAGGTCGACTTCAGCCGCACTGCCGTCACCACGAAAGGCGATCCGGACGGGAAGCTCAAGCAGCTGCTGAGCGCCCAGTCTGTGGGCAGCATCACCCGCGCCGCATCGGCGGGCACACTTGGCGGGCCGCTGGATCAGCTGGTCACGGCCTCGCCCTACGGCTACCGCGTCAGCCCCATTACCGGAGGCGCGGGGGAGTTCCACCGCGGCCAGGATTTCGCTGCCCAGTGCGGCACGGCGGTCCATGCAGCCGCCAGCGGCACCGTGACCTTCAATGGATGGCATCCCTTCGGCGGTGGAAACCGGGTGGTCATCGACCACGGCAACGGCCTGGAGACCACGTACAACCACCTGTCCTCTGCCTCGGTCGAGGTCGGCCAGAAGGTATCGCGCGGTGACGTCGTCGCCATGAGCGGAACCACCGGCGCCTCCACGGGCTGCCACCTCCACTTTGAAGTGATGGTCAACGGCGACGTCGTTGACCCCCTCGGCTGGCTCTAACAAAGACGATGGACCACTCTCAGATTCTTGTGACACGCCGTGATCTGAATGTGACATTGGGTCCGGACTCCTGTAGGGTTTGAAGCACGCCAACTTTTCCGAAGTTGGCGCTCTTGAGTGGATTGCCTAGCTCTGCCACCGCTCAAGGTCCGTTCGCATTACATCGTCTGGCAGGGGCGGGGGAACCAATTTTGGCCTTCGAAAGAAGGCCTTGGGGTTAAGTCGCAAAGCTTCCCAGGAAGCAGCGCGGCCGGGTGACTCCCATCCGAATCCGACAGCTCACCTCGTAGGCATTGGGAGAGGCTACTTTCGTGTCTTCACGCCACAATTCTGCGCGCATGCGCACCGGCGAGGCTCTTTTGAGCCCGCTGGAATCCACATCACGTGCCGCCCTTGCCGGCGCCCGGATTGGATCACGTTCCGCAGGCTCATTCTCTACCGAGCCCGGACAGCATGCAGTTTCCGCTTTTGGCGCGTCTTCGCAGTACACCCTTCGCTAAGTAACCCATTTCGGGGCGATCCGGCGTACCCCCAAGATGCCGGAGCGTCCTCAGTCCGTGCCCGAAAGCGCGCGGTCCAAGGATCACGAAAGAGAGAACTTAATGACTACTCGTGCAACTGTTGCACGGCACCGCGCCGAGGTCACCAAGACCAACTCGCTGGCTGTTATTGCCAAGGCTGTCGGCGACAACGCCGGCGGCGTGGGCCGTCAGGCCGCGGTCATCGCCGCAGCTTCCGGTCTGGTTCTGACCAGTGGAATCGCAGCCAACGCTGCTGAGACCAATGTTCAGCGCGAATCCACCTCCGCTTCGGCCCTGGAAGTCCAGTCCGCCGCTCCGGCCACAATCTCGGCCGCTTCCACCATCGCGATCTCCTACGAGAAGCCCGCTGTGACCACGTCGCCGGCTCCCGTCGTCGAGGCCCCCAAGCCCGTCGTGCAGGTCCAGGATTCCAACGCCTCCCGCGCCGGTGGCACCGAGCTTGGTGTCAGCGGCGGCGTCGCTGCCCAGGCTCCCGCCGGCATCGGAAGCGGCTCCGGCGCAACCATCGCCGCCGCTGCCTACGCACAGATCGGCGTGGCGCAGGACTGCACCGCCCTCGCCACCAACGCGCTGGCCGCGGCCGGCATCCACTACCACGGCTGGCCGGCAGGTTACCTGTCCCTGGGCCGCACCGTGAGCGCCGCCGAGGCACGCCCGGGCGACCTCGCCTACTACCAGAACGGCGGCGTGGGCATGGCTCACATCGCGGTCTACGTCGGCAACGGCATGGCAGTCCACGGCGGCTGGAACGGCGGAACCACCGCGCTGTACAGCGTAAACGTCGGCTCCGGCCCGGTCTTCATCCGCGTCGGCGCCTAAGCAAGATCCCAGCACCTTCGAAAGACCCCCGCCTCTTGGCGGGGGTCTTTTGCGTTGCCGCGCCGTGAACTTTCCGCGCTGAAGACTGCGCCCGTGAAAAAATATTCGGTGATCCGGCACCTGAGTGTTTACTCTTGTGTTGTCGATCCATAGCCCGACCATGCAGAGGGCAGCCGGCCCTCGTGCCGCTGGCGGGTGCGGCCGTGAAGAGGTATGCGGATGCGCACTCTCGTTCTGAATGCTGGATATGAACCCCTGGCGGTCATCACCTTCCGCCGGGCGCTCGTCCTTGTCCTAACCGGAAAGGCCAGCGTGGTGGCCGAAGGGGACGACCCCGTTGTCGGCCCCCAGGATATTCTGGGCCGCCCGTCCGTGATCCTGCTGAACCGCTACATCCGGCCGAGGTACAACACCATGACAGCGGTGAGCCGCCGCGGCGTGCTCCGCCGCGATGCCCACCGCTGCGCCTACTGCGGCAAGGCTGCCCACACCATCGACCACGTCCAGCCAAAATCCCGGGGCGGGGCCGATTCCTGGGAGAACCTGGTGGCGGCGTGCCTGCGGTGCAACAACGCCAAGAGCGACCACACCCCGGCGGAGATGGGCTGGAAGATCGGTTTTGTTCCGGGCCCGCCAAAGGGCGCCATCTGGCAAATCAAGGAGCTCGAGAAGCCGACGCCGGCCTGGGACCCGTTCCTGCTGCCTGAGTCAGCTGCCTGAACTGCTGCCGGGCAGTTCATGGCTGATTCGGCGGCAGCCGGCGCCGCGCTAGGCTGAACCGGTGGAGTTCGATGCCATTATTCTCGCCGGGGGACGGTCCTCCCGCCTGGGCGGCGTGCCCAAATCCGGGCTGATCTACGACGGCGCCACCCTCCTTGAGCGCTCACTGCGCGCCGCGGGCGGGGCAGGGCGCACCGTCGTCGTCGGTCCTGACCCCGGGGACCTGCCCGGGGGCGTGCTGAGCTGCAGGGAAGACCCGCCTTTCGCGGGGCCGGCCGCAGCCATCGCCGCGGGACTGGCCGCGCTGGACGCGGACCACCCCGGCCGGCACGGGGCAGCCGCGGCGGCGCCGTTTACCCTGGTCCTTGCCTGTGACATGCCGCGCTCGGCCGAGGCAGTCCGCGCCCTGGCCGAATCGCTGGCCGCGTCTGTTGCAGTTGCGCCGGAACGGGACGGGGGCGACGGCGTCATGGCCGTCTCGGCCGAAGGCCGGAAGCAACCACTCGCGGGGTTTTATGGCACAGCTGCGCTACAACGTTGTGTTGCGGACGCCGCGGCCAGGGGCAGCCTGGAAAACGCGTCGGTCTTCGCCCTTCTTGCTAGGCTGGACGTGCGGGAAGTTCGCGTTCCCCCCGGTTCCACGGATGATGTCGACACCTGGGATGACGCGTCCGCATTAGGCGTTTCCGGTAGGCTTCCAGACCGCGGTCCGGGCGCCGGTCCGGAACTCCGCAGCTGAACTCGACCATGGAGGCAAACGGTGAAAAGCCAGGATGAAACGCTGGAAGACTGGTGCCGTGCCCTGCTCCAGGCCCTGGAGCTGGAAGACGTTGAGAT
Source organism: Arthrobacter sp. P1_B3 (assembly GCF_056406615.1). Lineage (NCBI taxonomy): Bacteria > Bacillati > Actinomycetota > Actinomycetes > Micrococcales > Micrococcaceae > Arthrobacter > Arthrobacter sp. P1_B3. Next base: position 27,733 of record NZ_JBFTZV010000011.1, read on the forward strand.
TGACGTGAACGAGGTCCTCGCCCTGGCCGGGGTGGCTGCCCACTCCGTGGTGCGCCCGGCGGCGCCGCTGACGACGTTCATTGCCGGCTTTGCCGCGGGTCTGGCCTCCGGCTCCGGGCAGGCCACGGACTCCGCGTCCATGGAGTCCGCGATGGCCGTGGCGCGCCGGCTCGCCAAGGACTACGCAGCCGCCGAAGCCCCCGGGGCATGACGGCGGCGGCCCCGGACGGCAGCGGACCCACTGTCCCAGGCAGCGACGGCGGTAAAGACGGCCTCAGAGAGGGCTTCACGGAGGGCCCCGCAGACCCTCCCATCCCGGCGGGCCAGGACCCGGCGGGCCCGGACCCGACGGACCCGGATTCAACGGACGAAGATTCAACGGACGAGGACACTGCCGGCCAGGACACGGCGGGGGAGCCGCACCGGCACCTGGCCCACACGTGGCAGGAGGCCCGCCAACTCGCGTTCGACTGCGCCGTTCCCATCCCGGCTGCCCCCGTCCCGCTCCGGCAGGCGCTGGGCCGGACCCTCGCAGCGGACGTCGTTGCCCTGCGGGACATGCCCCATTACGCTTCCTCTGCCATGGACGGCTGGGCCGTCAACGGCAGCGGTCCGTGGATCCTGGCCGAACCCAACCAGCTGCTGGCACCGCATCAGGCAAGTCCGATTGCCACCGGAGGCCTCATTCCGGCCGGGGCCAAGGCGGTGCTGCGCAGCGAGAGCGGCATCATCGACGCCGACGAGGACGGCCTGCCTGTCCTGAAACTGGGCGGCAACGCGAAACCGGGGGACCCGCGGAACGGGGACCACATCAGGAAAGCGGGGGAGGAAGCCGCCGCCGGAGACGTCCTGATCAAGGGCGGCACCGTCCTGAACCCCGCCCACCTGGCCCTCGCCGCGCTGGCCGGAAGCGACACCCTTCCGGTGCTCGGCAAGGCCTTGGTGCGGCTCGTCTTCACCGGCTCGGAGGTGGTGACGTCCGGGGTGCCGGCACCCGGGCAGGTCCGGGACACCTTCGGACCCCAACTGGCAGCCGTGGTGGGAATGCTCGGCGGGATTTGCACCGAAGAAGTGAAAATCGGGGATACCTACGCCGAATGGCTCGCCGCGCTCGAGGACACCGATCCTGCCGCCGAAAACCTGCCTGCCGACGTCGTCATCACCACCGGCGGCACGGGTCGCTCCGGAACGGACCACCTCCGCCGATCGGTCACCGAACTCGGCGGCCGCCTGCTGATCGACGGCGTCGCCATGCGCCCGGGCCATCCCGCCGTGCTGGCCGAGCTGCCGGACGGCAGGTACATCCTCGGCCTGCCAGGGAACCCGCTCGCAGCCATGATGGCACTGTCCACGATCGGGGCCCCGCTCCTGGCGGCCCTGGGGCACGGACCAATTCCCCCGCTCGGCGAGGTGCCCTGCGGCTCGACGATTGACGCCGATCCCGGCCGGACACGGCTCATGCCCTTCCGGCTGCTCTATGGCATGGCGTCGCCGGCGCAGCACACCGGCCCGGGAATGATGCGGGGCCTGGCAGCCGCCGACGGCGTGCTGGTGGTCCCGCCCCATGGCGTGCAGCTGGGGGAACTGGTCCCCGCCTTCGCACTCCCTTGGGGGACGCCGCTACCGGACCCGGCGGCAGCCTCCGCCGCGCAGAAGCCGGCCGCGAAGCGGACCGCCAGGAAAGCCGCGGCCAGCGACGGGCCGGTGGACTGGAGTGCCCTCCTGGGCTGAGCCCTGGCCCCCTGCGCTGGCTTCAGGATCAGGCACTTACAATGATGGAACCAGCCAAAGAATCACGACAACCGCACAACATGTTGCTTAGGAGCACCGGATGGGCCGTGTCACGCAACGCCGCAAAGTGCACAAGATCGTCCTGGATGGGTCCCCTCAGGCCCTCGAATTCCCTGTCCGGCACCGGGAGGACGTCCTTGCCGTCGAGGAACCGCTGGAAATCCGGCTCGGAGACATGTCCTTTTCCGTCACCATGCGAACGCCGGGCAATGACTTCGACCTCGTCGMAGGGTTCCTCGTCTCAGAGGGGATCATCTGGGCTCCCGAACAGCTGGTCTCGCTCAGGTTCTGCGCCGGCGAAGACGCCGACGGCATCCAAACGTTCAACGTCGTGGAGGCTCAACTCCGGCCCGACGTCGTCCGGCCCGAGACCGGACGAAACGTCTTCACCTCCAGCTCCTGCGGCATCTGCGGGACGGACTCGATCGATGCCGTGCGCAAGTCCTCGCACTACAGCCCGGCACAGGATCCGCTGACCGTTCCCGTGGAAACGCTCGCGGGCCTCCCGGACACCCTCCGGTCCGCCCAGGAGGTCTTTGACGCCACCGGCGGCGTGCACGCCGCCGGACTCTTCAGGATCGCCGACGACGGCTCGGCGGAGTTGCTGTGCCTCCGCGAAGACGTCGGAAGGCACAACGCGGTGGACAAGGTGGTGGGCTGGGCGCTTCGCGAAGGCCTGCTGCCGCTCCGGGGCACCGTGCTGCAGGTGTCCGGCAGGGCATCGTTCGAGCTCGTCCAAAAGGCAGCTCTCGCCGGGATCCCGGTCCTTGCCGCTGTCAGTGCCCCCTCCAGCCTGGCCGTCGAGCTGGCCGAGGCCAGCGGGATGACCCTGGCCGGGTTCAGCCGCCGGACCAGCCTGAACGTGTATGCGGGCCAGCAGCGCGTCGCGGTCCCGGCCCCCGCGGCCGGCTAGGGGCAACACTTGGCCAACAGGTTCCCCGCGGCGTAAGTTTTATCCATCGATTGGAGCCAATCGGACCGCCAGCGCTGAAGAGGAACACATTGCACGATGACCGCCGTCTTACGGAAGTCCGGCTGGACCGCTTTCTGCGTGACCGCGTCGCCCCCGCGGTCTACCCGCGCAGCGTCCCGCTGACCCTGAGCAGCTGGGACGCGCCGGACGAACCCGTGCCGGTGCTGGACGCCCTGCGGCACGAGTTCACACCGCAGGAACACGGCGCGGCCTGGGGCCGCCCGTGGAGCACCAAGTGGCTCCGGCTCCGGGGTGAAGTGCCGGACACCTGGGGAACCGCGGCGGCCACGTCGGTGGAAATCCTCGTGGACCTGGGATTCAGCGGCGAGCTCCCGGGCTTCCAGTGCGAAGGCATTGCCTGGCGGTCCGACGGGACCATTATCAAGGCGATTTCGCCTCGGAACCAGCACATTCCGCTCAAACTCCTGGGCACCGGCATGGCTGTCGACTTCTACGTCGAAGCCGCGGCCAACCCCGACTTGTCCCAGAACTGGACATTCGCCGCCACTCCCTACGGCGACAAGGCGACGTCGGGCAGCGAACCGAAGTACCGCCTCGGCATGATCGCCATCGCTGAACGCAACCAGACGGTATGGGAACTGCAGCAGGACATCCTCACCCTTGCCGGGCTCATGCACGAGTTGCCCATGGACCTGCCCCGCCGCCACGAAATCCTGCGGGCGCTCGAACGCATGCTGGACATCATGGACCCCGACGACGTTGGCGGTACCGCGGAGGCCGGACGGGCCGCCCTCGCCGACGTCCTGGCCCGGCCGGCCTACGCCTCGGCGCACCAGCTCGTGGCCACAGGCCACGCCCATATCGATTCGGCCTGGTTGTGGCCGGTACGGGAAACCATCCGCAAGTGCGCCCGGACGTTCTCCAACGTCGTCGCGCTGATGGACGAGTATCCCGATTTCACCTTTTCGTGTTCCTCGGCCCAGCAGCTCGCGTGGATGAAAGAGTATTATCCGGAGCTCTTCGGGCGCATCCGGGACAAAGTCCGCGGCGGCCGGTTCGTTCCCGTCGGCGGGATGTGGGTCGAATCGGACTCCAACATGCCCGGCGGCGAGGCCATGGCACGGCAGTTCCTCGAGGGCAAGAGCTTTTTCCTGGCCGAATTCGGCGTGGAATGCGAGGAAGCGTGGCTCCCGGACACGTTCGGGTATTCCGCGGCCCTGCCGCAGATCATCAAGGCCGCAGGCAGCCGCTGGTTCCTCACCCAGAAGATCTCGTGGAACCAGGTCAACAGGATGCCCCACCACACCTTCAACTGGGAGGGAATCGACGGCACCCGGGTGTTCACCCATTTCCCGCCGGTGGACAGCTACAACTCCGATCTCAGTGCCCGGGACCTGGCGCACGCAGAGCGGAACTACCGGGACCACGGACGCGGAGGCTCCTCGCTGGTTCCGTTCGGATATGGCGACGGCGGCGGCGGGCCAACACGCGAGATGCTGGCCTCGGCGCAGCGCACGGCCGACCTGGAAGGATCCCCGAAAGTGCGGATCGGCTCGGCAGCCAGCTTCTTTGGCCAGGCCCAGGCCGAGTATGAGCCCCTGCCGGTCTGGGTGGGGGAGATGTACCTGGAACTGCACCGCGGCACCTACACCAGCCAGGCCAGGACCAAGCTGGGAAACCGGCGCAGCGAGCACCTTCTCCGGGAGGCCGAACTCTGGAGTGCCACCGCTGCCGTGCGTTCCGGGCACAGCTACCCTGCCGCGGAGCTCAAGCGCCTCTGGCGGCTGGTGTTGCTGCAGCAGTTTCATGACATCCTGCCGGGGAGCTCCATCGCGTGGGTCCACCAGGACGCCGAACGGAACTATGCCGCCGTCGAACGGGGGCTGGAGGCGATCATCACGGACGCCGCGGCCGCAGCCCTCGGCACCGGCAGCCGGGAATTCCTCCTCAACGCTGCCCCGCAGGAGCGCCAGGGCGTGCCTGCCCTGGCCGCTGCCGAGCCGGTCCGGCCCGGGCAGCCGGTCGAGGTCACCGAAGCAGACGGCGGCTACATCCTGGACAACGGCATCATCCGGGCCGTCGTGGACGCCAACGGACTGCTGGCCTCGCTCACAGACCGTGGCACCGGACGCGACGCGATTGCTCCCGGAGAATTCGGCAACCTCCTGGAGCTGCACCGGGACACGCCGAATGAATGGGACGCGTGGGACATCGACGCCTTCTACCGCAGGAACGTTGTCCGACTGGTCGAGGCGCGTTCGGTGAGTCTGGAGCCCGGCCCCCAAGGGGAAAGCCCGAGCGCCGTCGTGGTGGTGGAGCGCATGGCCGGCTCCTCGCCCGTGACCCAGCGGATAGCGCTCGCCGCGGGCGCCGACTCGCTCGCGATCACCACCCTCGTGGACTGGCACGAGAGCGAAAAACTGCTCAAGCTGGGCTTCGCCCTGGACGTCAGGGCAGACCGCTCGGCGGCCGAGACGCAGTTTGGGCACGTGTTCCGCCCCACCCACGTCAACACGTCCTGGGAGGCCGCGAAGTTCGAAATCTGCGCCCACCGCTGGATCCACGTCGCCGAGCCGGGCTACGGGGTGGCCATCTCCAACGCCTCCAGTTACGGCCACGATGTCACCCGCAACGTCCGGGGCGCCGACGGCGGCACCACCACCACGGTGCGGGTCTCGCTCCTGCGGGCGCCGAAGTTTCCGGATCCGTACGCGGACCAGGGCAGGCACGAGCTGCACGTCACGATCCGGCCGGGCGCCACCATCGCGGACGCGGTCGAGGAGGGCTACCGCACCAATCTGGCCCCGCGCGTGGTGCAAGGGGCCCACGGGGTGGAGCCGCTGGTCACCGTGTTCAATCCGGCCCTCGTCATTGAAGCGGTCAAACTCGCTGAAGACGGCTCCGGCGACGTAATAGTCCGGCTGTACGAATCGCTGGGGGAACGATCCACAGGCCTCCTGAAGGCCAACTTCCCGGTCCGCGGGCTGCACGCCGTGGATTTGTTGGAACGGCCCGTCGACGCCCCGGGCGTGAGGGCAGGCCTCGATTCCGCGGAGCTCACGTTGCGGCCGTTCCAGCTGGTCACGCTGAGGTTTGTGCGCTGACAGGCAGGGCCGTGGTCCCAGCCCCCAGCAGGGACAAAACAGCAGGGACAAAACAGCAGGGACCACACCGGAAAACCCCTTAAACAGGCTGAGTGGGAGCGGTCCTTGCGGACCGCTACCACTCATCCCCCCAATGGCGCTTGGACGGCTGCCTCTGCTTCGCACGGCTGACTTCCGTACACGAAGCGAATGCCGCTTTCACACATTCATGATTCTTTCACGGTCTAATGATTTTGTGAATGCCTTACCCTTTGTTCTTGCGGAATGTTGCGCGAGCGTTACGCGATTCCTTGGCGGCGAGCCCGGAAGCCCAGAACAGTCCCAGACCCAGGACGTAGCCCAGGACGGCCAAATAGTTGACCGTCTGCTGCGCAAGGAACCAGGGGCCAGGTGCGAAGGAGGCTGGGACGCTGCAGGCGGTGGCGAGGGCGCCGAGGCATGTCAGGAGGGCCGCGGCACGCACCAGCCGCGGCAATTGGCTCCTGGTGGTGGCCAGCAAAGCCGGAAGCAGGGCGAGGGAGACGAAGGCAGGATAGGTACGTCCTGCCGCGGCGTAGAACGGCGCCAGGACGGCATTGGGTCCGCCGTTGTCCGTGATGTCCAGCATGCCGGCCGAGGACCCGCGGGTGTCCATGAGAAAGAAGGTCACCGCCACGGCGGCAGCGCTGATGGCCAGGGCCCAGCGCCCGGCCGGGCCCGCGACGAGGCGGTAGCCGCGGGGGTCGGCCAGCCCGGTCGCGACGCGCAGACCGACCAGCAGGACCGCCGCGAACACGAGGAAGCGCAGGATCAGGTGGGTGAGGTTCCAACCGCCGAGCACCGCGTCGATCGCCTCGTAGGGGCCGGGCACCGAGAGCAGGCTGCACAGGGTCGCGAGAACCAGGATCCAGAAAACGGTCCTGTTCCGCCCCTGGATCGCATCCGGAACGCGGAGGAGAAGCACCACGGAACAGATGATCAGCGTGCCCCACTGGAGGGTTGCAATCATTCCGGGTTCTCCCACGTCACTTGCCTGCTCAGCCCCGAGATGGTCAGGTCATGCCAGCTTGCTTCTTCGGCGCCCGCTTCGCAAGCGTCTTGGCCAACCAGATCAGGGACAGTCCCAGGACCAGGCACAGAACGGCCGAGTAGTTGAAGACGAACCGCATGAATCCGAGGGACGGAGGAATGACCGGGGAGAGCAGGCTCAGGGAGATGGCCACGGTGCCCAGCGCGAGCAACGCCGCGCTGGACCGCACCAGGACGGGGAGGCCGCTGCGCAGGGTCCGCACCATGGCCGGAAACAGGGCCACGGTGATGAACGCCGGGTAGAGGCGCCCGGCGGCCCCGTAGTACTCCACCAAGGCGGCATTACGGTCATCCTTGGCGGACAGGGCGACCAGCCCCGCCGAGGAGCCGGCGGTGTCCATTGTGAGGAAGACCAGCACCACCACCGCCGAGGCGGCTGCGGCTACCGCAATTCCAACAGGACCGGTGATGAGCCGCAGGGCGTCGTCCGCGCTGAAGCCCCGGGCCACCCGGACTCCAAGAAAGAAGATGGCGGCGAAAATGACGAAGCGCAGCACCACGTTGGCGATGTTCATGCCGCCCAGGATCTGGTCCACGGCCAGGTACGGGGCATCGATGCTGAGCAGGATCGCCAGGGTCATCAGCGCAAAGATGGCGAACAGGGACCGGTTCACACCGCGGAGGACGCTGGGCACGCGGGCGAGCGTGACGACGCCGCACACCGCCAGCGTGGTCCACTGCAGGATCGCGATCATCCGAGGTTCTCCCAAATTTTTTCTGTCTGTGCCTGCTCCTGCTCATGGCGCCGCAGCGATTTTCCGAGCGCCTGAAGACGCTCCCCGGCCAGGGCGCTAAGGTCTCCGGCGGAGAGGGCATCGAGCGCGGCCTGCTTCGCCCCTGGCATCCAGCCGGCCTCATCCTCGGTTATCAAGCCCGTGGCGACGAGCCCGCCCGTGAATCCTACGCCCGCCGCGCGGGCAGTCGCGACCGCCAGCTCGGGGGACAGCCTGTTGGCCGTGAGCTGGGCCGAATAGTTCTGGGGTGCCACGCCGGTGGCAGCCGAAACCCGGTGGCGCAACTCACCGTCGTCAATCGCGTCCACCCAGTTCCGGACAGAAGTGGCGTGCGGGGCGGGGCTCAGCGGCGGAGTCATGGAGCTGCCATGGTCACCGTAGCCGCCGTAGGCCGGGGACGAACGGGAAATGACCGCGCGCAACAGGTCCATGGTGGCAACCTGGCTGACAAGCTCGGCGGGGGTCGGCGGCTGCGGCGGGGCGGCCAGTTCCGCATAGTGGTCGAAGGAAGCCAGTTCCGTCAGCGGACTCAAGTCCAGGGCCCGGCTGATGCTGACCAGGGTGGTCTCGGCCACTTTCCCGCGCACCAGCTGCTGGGCCAGGGTGGTGCGCTTGATCCCGGAGATCCTGCAGATATCGGCTGTGCTCGCCGACGGGGCAACCCGGTGAAGCCAGAGTTGGAACGCCTTTGCGGGTAGTGGCATCTAGGGCTTCCTGCGGAGTCGACGGGCAGTATGGCTACTGTCATGCGGTGGGGCAGCGGCGATTGGGGCGGGGGATGGAAGCGGTGTGGAGGTGTGGGCTGGGATTTTACGTGAGGTCCTAATTCAACTATGCTAAATGGTCGAACCCGCTGGTCCGTACACCCCCCAAGTCCGGACCGGCGGGTTCTTCTATGCCCGGCTGGTTTTCGGCCAGCCGCGACGGGCGGTTTCTCCCAGTCGGGACGGCCCGTTTGGGCCGCAGTGAGAGGATGAACTAATGACTGCAACCCTTGTTGCCAAGGACCTTTCCGGTGGTCACGATCACCGCACACTCTTCTCGAAGCTGTCCCTGACCGTAGCGCCCGGCGACGTCGTTGGCGTCGTCGGCGCCAACGGTGCCGGCAAATCCACCCTGCTGCGGCTGCTGGCCGGCGTCGACAATCCGCAGGAAGGCACAGTGAGCCTGGGCCCCGCCGACGCCTTTGTGGGCTGGCTGCCGCAGGAACACGAACGAATTGCCGGCGAAACGGTTGCAGGCTACATCGCCCGGCGCACAGGCTGCGCGCAGGCGACCATGGAGATGGAGTCCACCGCCGAGGCGCTGGGCTCCGGCGCTCCCGGCTCCGATGACGCCTACTCCCTGGCCTTCGACCGGTGGATGGCCTCCGGCGCCGCCGACCTGGAGGACCGCATCCCGCCCGTCCTGGCGGACCTTGGCCTCGAGGTGGGGCCGGACGCCGGAATGACCGGCCTGTCCGGCGGCCAGGCGGCCCGCGTGGCGCTCGCCGCCCTGCTGCTGAGCCGGTTCGACATCGTGCTCCTGGACGAACCCACCAATGACCTGGACCTCAACGGGCTGGCCAAGCTCGAGGCCTTCGTGCAGGGCCTGCGCGGCGGCGCCGTCCTGGTCTCGCATGACCGCGAGTTCCTGGCGCGCTGCGTCACCACCATCGTGGAACTGGACCTCGCGCAGAACTCCGTGGCGGTGTACGACGGCGGCTACGAGGCCTACCTGGAGGAACGCGCCGTCGCCCGCCGGCACGCCCGGGAACGCTTCGAGGAGTACGCCAACACCAAGGCCGACCTCGTTTCCCGGGCCCGCACACAGCGCGAATGGAGCTCCCAGGGCGTCCGGAACGCCATGAAGAAAAACCCGGACAATGACAAGATCCGGCGTGCCGCCAGCACCGAGTCCTCCGAGAAACAGGGCCAGAAGGTCCGGCAGATGGAGTCCCGCATCGCCCGGCTCGAAGAAGTTGAAGAGCCGCGCAAGGAATGGCAGCTGCAGTTCAGCATCGGGGCGGCCCCCCGCTCCAGCGCCGTCGTGGCCACCCTGCGCGACGCCGTCGCGCAGCAGGGCGACTTCACCCTGGGCCCGGTGAACCTGCAGCTGAACGCGGGGGAGCGGATCGGGATCACCGGCCCCAACGGCGCCGGCAAATCCACCCTGCTCCGGCTCCTGCTCGGCGTCCAGCAGCCCGACTCCGGTGACGCCTCCATGGGTGCGTCCGTGGCCGTCGGCGAGATCGACCAGGCGCGCGGCCTGCTGGCCGGCGAGCTGTTGCTCGCAGACGCCGTCGAAGCCGTACTGACCGATCAGACCCCGGCGGAGGTGCGCACCCTGCTGGCCAAGTTCGGCCTCAAAGCCGATCACACCAACCGGTCCGTCGACTCCCTCTCCCCGGGGGAACGGACCCGGGCCGCCCTGGCGCTGCTGCAGGCCCGCGGCGTCAACCTGCTGGTGCTGGACGAACCCACCAACCACCTCGACCTTCCCGCCATTGAACAGCTCGAGGAAGCCCTCGACAGCTATGATGGCGCGCTGCTGCTGGTCACCCACGACCGCCGGCTGCTGGAAAACGTCCACCTTGACGCGCGCTGGAACGTCGAGAACGGCGTCGTCACCGAGCTGCACGCCGATGCCCCGAAAGGCAACACCAAATGAGCATGGACCGGGTTGCCTGGAGCTCCCTCTACAACATCACCCGCGCCTCCAGCGGGTCCAAGCCGTTCTCGAAGGAAACGCTGAAGCGTGTCTTCAGTTTTGCCCGCCCCCACCGCAGCCGGCTGATCGCCTTCGTGCTGCTGTCCATTGTGATGGCCGTCCTGGCCGTTGCCACCCCGGTCCTCGCCGGGCAGGTGGTCGACGAGATCATCGCCCATGCGGATGTCGGAACGGTTCTCTGGCTGGCCGTCCTGATCGCCATCGTCGCGGTTGCCGAGGCCGGGCTGGGCCTTGTGACCCGCTGGCTGTCCTCCACCATCGGTGAAGGCGTCATCGTGGACCTGCGCACGAAGGTCTTCGACCACGTCCAGAAGATGCCGATCGCCTTCTTCACCAGGACCCGGACCGGGGCCCTGGTCAGCCGGCTGAACAACGATGTCATTGGCGCGCAGTCGGCCTTCGCCGGCACACTCTCCGGCGTGGTCAGCAATGTCGTGGCCCTGGCGCTGACCCTTGCCGTGATGCTGAACAAATCGTGGCTCGTGACGGTTCTCGCCATGATCCTGCTGCCGATCTTCCTGATCCCCGCACGCCGAATGGGCTCCAAACTGGCCGATCTGCGGCGCGAAGCCGCCGAACACAACGCCACCATGGGCACCCAGATGACCGAGCGCTTCTCCGCACCCGGCGCCACTCTCGTCAAGCTCTTCGGCCGCCCCGACGAGGAGTCCCGCGAGTTCGCCCTCCGGGCCGGCCGGGTCCGGGACATCGGCGTCCGCACCGCCATGCTGCAGTTCACCTTCGTCACGGCGCTGACGCTGGTCTCGGCGCTGGCCCTTGCGCTGGTCTACGGCCTGGGCGGCTGGCTCGCCCTCGCCGGGCAGTTGAACGCGGGCGACGTCGTGGTGCTCGCGCTGCTGCTCACCCGCCTCTACGCGCCGCTCACGGCACTTTCGAACGCACGGGTGGAGATTATGAGCGCCCTGGTCAGCTTCGAACGCGTCTTTGAGATCCTGGACCTCAAGCCGCTCATCCAGCAGAAGCCGGACGCGGTGGCATCCCCGCCGGGTCCGCTCTCGGTGGAGTTCGACAACGTCCGCTTCGCCTACCCCTCGGCGGAGAAAGTCTCGCTGGCCTCCCTGGAGGACGTGCGGACCCTGGACACCCGCGGCGGCGAGGAAGTGCTGCACGGCATCAGCTTCCGGGTGGAGCCAGGGCAGACAGTTGCGCTCGTCGGCTCCTCGGGAGCGGGCAAGTCCACTATCGCGCAGCTCCTGTCGCGCCTGTACGACGTCGACTCGGGCGCCATCCGCTTCGGCGGCACCGCGCCCGGCACGGACGTGGACGTCCGCGACCTCACGTTCGACTCGATGCGGGCAACCCTCGGCATGGTGACGCAGGACGGTCACCTGTTCCACGAGAGCATCGCCTCCAACCTGCGCCTGGCCCGCCCGGAGGCCACCGACGAGCAGATGTGGGATGCGCTGCGCCGTGCCCGGCTCGAAGACATGATCATGTCCCTGCCCGATGGCCTGGATACCGTGGTGGGGGAGCGCGGCTACCGGCTCTCCGGCGGCGAGCGGCAACGCCTGACGATCGCCCGGCTGCTCATCGCGCAGCCGCGGGTGGTCATCCTCGACGAGGCCACCGCCGCGCTGGACTCCACCAACGAGGCCGCCGTCCAGGAGGCACTGGGCGCCGCGCTGGAAGGCCGCACCGCCGTCGTGATCGCCCACCGGCTCTCGACGATCCGCGCAGCGGACGCGATCCTCGTGGTGGAGGACGGCTCGATCGTGGAGCGCGGTACCCACAAGGAGCTCCTTGCCGCGGAGGGCCGCTATGCGGAGCTGTACCGGACGCAGTTCTCCGAGGCCAGCGCGGTGGCCCAGGAGGCTGTGCCCGGGTAATGAGCCGGGGTGTTTGGGGCCGGCATTTGGCAGCGTGTTTGGGGGCCGGTGTTTGGGGCCAGTGCGGGACGGGTCCTAGCCCGCTGACGGTTTGGCGGACAGGGCCGGCAGCACATGGTCCGTCAGCAGCGGGGCGAGGTCGCCAGGCAGCTCGGCGGCCAGGTCCAGCCAGCGGATCTCGGCGATTTCCGCCGACGGCCGGGCGCTCCACACCCCCGGAGCCGTGAAGACGGTGGCCTCAATCTGGGTGGCTGCCTCGTTGGCGGCATCCGCCAGCCAGCAGCCCAGCAGGTCCAGCCGGTCCGGGGCCAGCACGATCCCCACCTCTTCCTGGAGCTCACGCGCCGCTGCCTGGGCCGCCGTTTCGCCGGGCTCGGGTTTGCCGCCCGGATGCATGAACTTGTCGGTGCCCCGTTTCCGGACGGTCAGGAGGCGTCCGGAGCGATCGAAGACGCAGACGGCTGAGACGATAATGCGCGGGTTCACTCAGCCCGCCTTGCGTCCGGAGCGGCGTAAGGTGCTACGTCGCCTGCTGCGTCGGGTGCTTCGTCTGGTTCTGCTTCCAGCCGGTGCAGGACGGACTCCAGCAACTGGTCTTTGGCGGGCCCGGTGACGTCCCAGCGGTAGCCGCATTCGTCCGGCCCGAGAAACCTGTACGTCACGCGGTAGGTGTCAGGGTCGCACCAGTGCACGTCCTGGTTGGCCTCCCCGGCAAAGCCCATGCGGTGGAACGGGCGGCCGTCCGGGAAGTACACGTCCAAAACATCGGGCGTGTCCGCCGGCTGCAACAGATATTCCCGGCTCGCCGGCCCGGTGAACGGCGCGCCGCCCACGGACGCCCAGCGTGCGGTGCCTTCTTCACGCCACAACAGGCCGCCGTCGTCGTTGGCCGTGAAGCGTACGACGCCGGTGAAGGTTCCGCTGGTCCCGGTGCTGCGGTCCAGCAGGGTGCGGTCGACGGACCAGGAGCCGCGCAGGTAGGCGCGGAGGTCAAAGTCCGGACCCGTGTCCGGGGTTTCGTCCGGGGCAGGAATGTTCAAGTGCCCTCGATTGGAATCGAACCAACGACACCGGCTTTAGGAGAGCCGTGCTCTATCCACTGAGCTACGAGGGCGGGCATCCGCGTGCGGGCGGCCAGGGGGCCGGTCCGGTCGGACACGGATATAAGCATACAAGGTGAGCGCGCGTACTACGCTCTTGGCATGACTGCAGGAACCACCGAGCTTTCCGCCGGAGCCCTCTACTACCCGGACGTGGCCGCGACCCGGTTTTACGTCGGGGCCCTGGCGAAGCTGAGCGTGCTGCAGTATTTCGTGGCGGAGGCGGCTGTGATCGGCGCCTGGGCGGGAGCGGAACAATACAGCCGCCGCACCGGCTACATCAGCGACCTCGGTGCTTTGGAGTGCGGGGATTTCGACGGCCGGGACGTCTGCTCGCCGGCGCATCTGCTGATGAACGCCTCCTTTGTGGTCCAAGGCCTTGGCATGGTGGTCGGTGCGCTCCTGCTCGGCTCTGCGCTTCTGTGCTGTGCCGCGCGGCCCGGCGTGCCCCTCAGGCGCGGCCGGATGCCGGGCCGGATGACTGCCCGGGCGCACGGCCGGGCGGGCTGGGGCGCGGGAGCGCTGGCAGCAGGCGCCGCACGGTTGCTGACCGGCACCGCCGGGGCCGGAACGGTCATCGTGGGGCTGGTGCCTGAAGACACGGGATCAGCCTGGCACGTGGCCGGCGCCCTGATGTACTTCGCGGCCGGTGCCCTGGCGCTCCTGGTCCTCGGTTGGCTTTGGCTGCGGCAGACGCCGCTCGGGTGGTTCATTCTTGCCTGCGGCGCCGTGTCCCTGGCGGCGCTCATTGCGGGCGGCCTGACGGGCATGCACGTGCCTGAACCCGGCGCCCTGGAGCGACTCATGGGCTACCCCATAACGCTTGGCATCGCCGCGGCCGGACTGGTCATCGCCCAGCGGGTCCAGCACGAACGCACAGTGCGCAAGCTGGCCCGGGCCCAGGCCCGCTGAGGCATTTCCTGTGTGTCTGATGACTGGCAACCGTCTGAGCTTGCATTATCATGAGGGCACTCACCGGAACATTCCGGTGCGGGCGTGCGGGATTTGCCGTCGGCGCACGCCAGTATGCCGACTTTGCAGTCTTATGGGGACGAATGCCAGAGCAGCTTGTCTTGCCGCGCTTGGATGCGGAGAGCGTGACAACCGAACAGAAGGTTGCGGTCCGGCCCCTGCAATGGGGGGCCGAGGGGCGTTCCGTGTATGTCAGTTCCCGGCCCAAGAAAGTGAAGGAGCACCCCGTGATTGCCAAGACAACCGAGGAAGTCGACGGGGAAACGATTCCTTACCACGGCGACCGACGGCTGAACCGTGACCTCCGGGGCTCCACCGGCCGCCGCCGTCGAATTGCGGTGCGATGACGCTCGAGGCCCTGGCCGGGCCCGAGGGGCGGCTGCCGGACGGACAGCTGCCGGACGGACAGCTGCCGGACAAGGCAGCCGGTGCCGCAGCCGGCGCTGGCCTGGGAGTGGCGGCTGTGGCCGCGCCCCGGGCGATCGACGGGGCCTTCGCGGACCGTGATGTGGACGGTGGTGTTGACGGCGCCGCGGCCCGTGCCATTGGCGTACGGATGATCGACGGCGGAATCATCGAGGTCCTGCTGCCCGCCAACGAGGAGATCGAGGGTCCGGAGGCGCGCATCGCCGGTGACACCGTCCGTACGCTCGCCGCGGGACGGCGGATGCCGGTGCTCCTGGTGATCACCGGCGTCGTCGGTGTCAGTATTGAGGCGCGGCAGGTCTACAGCGGTTCCATAGCGGCGACAGCGTTCGCCCTGGTGGGCGAGAGCCCCGTGGACCGGGTTATTGCCCACTATCTCCTGCGGTCCAGAAGCGAGACGATCCCCGCGCAGTTCTTCACCTCAGAATCCGCGGCCGTCGAATGGTTAAGGCAGTACACCCGTGAAGAATGAGGCGCCGGACCCCAGGCTGCATGCCCTCGTAGAAGGCATCGTGCGGATCGCCGGAGGCGATCTGAGCACCAGGATCCCGCATTCCGGAGCCCGCGACGACGTCGCCGCCGTCATTGCCGGAATCAACCTGATGGCCGATGACCTGCAGACCATATACCAGGAGCTGGAGGAGCGGGTCGAAAGCCGTACGGCCATGCTGCGAGCGGCGCAGGTGGAACTCGAACGCATGGCGCTCACCGACCCCCTGACCCAACTGGCCAACCGGACGGCACTGAACTCGGCCCTGAGCCATGCCCTGGCGGAGTCCTCGCGCGGCGAGATGCCCCCGGCACTGCTGATTCTCGATCTCGATTCCTTCAAAGGCATCAACGACACGCTCGGGCACAGCGCCGGCGACGACGTGCTGCGGGTCATCGCACGCCGGCTCCAGGACGCCGTCCGCGAAACGGATACTGTGGCGCGCCTCGGCGGCGACGAATTCGCCGTCATGCTGCCGAAGTCAAATCTGGTCAGGGCACGCAGGGTGGCGAACAGGATCCTCACGGCGCTCAGCGAGAGCCTCGCCGTCGGGGACCTGAAAATCACGTGCGGAACGAGCATCGGCCTGCGGATCGCGGAACCTGGCCAGTCCGTGGACGACCTGGTCATGGAGGCCGACACCGCCATGTACGCGGCCAAGGCCCAGCCGCACGGCAGCATCAAAGTGTTCGAACCGGCCCTGCTGTACGCCCGCCGGTTGCAGAGCGTCATGGTCACGGAAATGCGCGAAGCGATCCGGCAGGACCAGCTGACCCTGCACTACCAGCCGGTGGTGGACCTCGCCTCGGGCCGAATCGAGGGCGTCGAGGCGCTGGTCCGGTGGAATCACCCGGAGCGTGGTCTCCTCATGCCGGACCAGTTCATTCCCCTGGCCGAGGAAACCGGCATGATTGTGGACCTGGGCCACTGGGTACTGCGCAATTCCGTGCGTCAATTGCGCAAATGGCAGCAGGATCTGCAGGTGGACAGCGCGTTCAACGTCCGCGTCAACATTTCCACCACCGAACTTCAGAATCTCGAACTGATCGAACACGTGCGCGACATCCTCAGGGAAACCGGCGTCGACGCATCAAACCTGATCGTGGAGCTGACGGAGTCTATGGCCGTCAACGGCGGGGACGTCGACCAGTATTCGCTCAACGGCCTGCGGCGCCTCGGCGTGCAGCTTGAAATCGATGACTTCGGGACCGGCTATTCCTCCATTAGCTACCTGCGCAAGCTGCCGGTGAACGTGGTCAAGATCGATCGAAGCCTGATCAGCGGCCTCGGTGCCGACGAGCAACAGCGGGACTTTGTGGCCGCGGTGCTGCACCTCATCCACGCCTGCGGCCTCAAAGCGTTGGCCGAGGGCATCGAGACGGCGGAGCAAGCCGATGTGCTCCGGGAGATGGGCTGCGGCAGCGGCCAGGGCTACTATTTCGGCCGGCCGGCACCGGCGGAGGAGATTATGGCGCTGATCAACCGGGGTAAATTCGGTTCTTAGCGCCGGTCTTGATGGTTATTTTCGGAAGTTAAGCAGCGGCGGGTGCCGGAATCACTTCCAGCACCCGCCGCCTGTCAAAGCAGTCTCCGTTACTTCTTGATGGAGTCCGGCCACCAACCGATAGCGGCGACGGAGCTCTGGCCGGAGGTGTCGGCTGCAGCAGAAATCGCTGCGGAGGCGGACATGCCCGCGGCTGCCAGCGCACCGGCGACGAGGAGTGTTGCGAGGGTCTTCTTCATAAGGACTCCTGATACGTAAGAGGCTGATGTGACGCGTGTGACTTGTGGTGCAGATTTAGTATAGGGCCAAACGACACGCCGTTGGGTAACGATTCGTTCCGCTGCGAGCGGATTCGTGATATTCGCGCGAAGCTGCGGAAGTCCTGAGTCAATACTGCGCAGGTCTTGCTTGCGCGGTTTGTTCGTTTCCGCTCCCGCGGCAACGGATAATTGGGACATGCAACAAAGCTCCGTTTCACCCTCGTACGCCGCTGCAGAGCTGCAGGCGCGCGAGTTCCGGTCCAGCCACGACTTCCGCGAGGCCGCGAATGCCGCGCAGGCGGCGGCAGACATTGCCAGTGCCGAAGGTGATTCGTCTTCGTGGTGGCACATGACGTTGTTCCGGGCCGAGAGCCTCATTGCCGCCGGAGAAATTGAAGCTTGCGCGGAACTTGCCGCCACATTGATTGCTGAACCCCGGGACGGGAACCTGCAGCTCCAGGCCCAGGTACATATCCTCCTGGCCCTGACCCGCCGGGGCATGGGTCTGCTCGAAGAGGCCGCCGACGAGGCCAGGATCGCTGCGGACCTCATGGACGACGAGGACGACGTAGAAATCGCGGTCAAGGCCCGGCAGGCCCTCATTGCGGCTCTCGCCGACAGCGGGAGGCTTGACGAAGCGTGGGCGGAAAGCCTCGTCATGGCCGACATCATTTCGGGCGAAGTTGATGACCAAATCGTAGGTAAGGCGTACTGGGTCATTGGAAACGTCGCATTCCTTTGCAGCAAAGTCGCCGAGGGGCTCCACTATCACGAGCTCGCCGCTGCCACCTTTTCACCGGCCCGAAACCTCACTGTCTGGGCAAAATTCAACAAGGCGTCCGCGGCCATGCGGCTCGCAGCCGATGTTGCGGACGCGGACACCCTGCGCTGCATCGAACGCGCTGAGCTGGCCACCGACGTCATTGGCGGCACTGAGGAAGATCACGTACTGCTCAAACTAAACCGCGGACACTGGAATTTCCTTGCCGGGGACCAAAAAGCGGCGGTCGACACCCTCGAGAGCATCTTCCCGGTCCCCGAGAAAACATCACCGCAAATTCTGGGCGAGGTATTTCTGTTGCTGGGCCGGTCCCACGCCGCCTTGGGAAACCGGGCCGAGGCCCGGAAGTACTTGATGGAAGCCGCCGACCACTTTGAGAAATCAGGAGCCCCGCAACGTGCGGAGCAGGCCCTTGAATTCCTGAACGACGTGCCCTGACCCTGCGCTGAGGTGGACATGCCCTCCGCTGGACGTGAGCACTGGACATAATGGCAAGGTGTCCACCGGCCGGGCTTAAGGCTGGGCATGTCCCGCGCCCGAGGTCAGGTGCAAGGGAAGACTCCAGCCGCCGCGGCTACGGCTGGGCATGTCCCGCGGCAGGGGAAGCAGCGGAGGCCTTGCGGCCGAGGAAGACGGCCGCACCGCCGGCGACGAGGCTCAGCGCCAGGAGTACCCAGCCGGCCACGGTCAGCATGGACGCCAGTGCCACCTGACCACCGTCGAGGTTTCCGGCCGACATCATTGCATCGATCACTGTGTTGCCCCACAGCCTGACCGCCGCAAAGAGCAGCGGCAGCGACCACAGCGCCCAGCGCAGGGATTTCCGGGCCACGTTGGTTCCGATCAGCAGCAGCCAGGTGAAGCCAAAGATCAGCGGGAAGA
Source organism: Arthrobacter sp. P1_B3 (assembly GCF_056406615.1). Taxonomy (NCBI): domain Bacteria; kingdom Bacillati; phylum Actinomycetota; class Actinomycetes; order Micrococcales; family Micrococcaceae; genus Arthrobacter; species Arthrobacter sp. P1_B3. The sequence goes on from NZ_JBFTZV010000011.1 coordinate 46,335, forward strand.
GCATCCCGGCCGTTTTGTGGACGTAGCTCAGCTGGCCCACGGCGTCGGCGTCCATGGCCGCGCGCAATTGCTCCACGAACCCCTGGTCAAATCCGCCGATCAACGAGTCCGGCATTGCCAGGCCGTCCGACAATTGCGTGAGCTGGTTGAGGGTGAGGAGGTGCAGATACCAGAACAGGAAGAGGCTGGCCACGACGCCGGCGATCACGATCAGATTGCTGTTGCTCTGTGCCTTCTGCGGTGTCCGGTTGGTGGTGGGATTGATCACCGGCGGGAGATGGTGCTGGGGGACCGCCGCGTTAGCGCCGTGCTTTTTGATCCGCTGCGCGGGTGTCTTGGCCATGGCTCCATTATCGCCCGTCCTGCACAGCCTCCCGCGCCGGCTGTTCAGTGCCAGCGGGCGCCGATAGTCTGGAACGCGTGACCGAACTAGGAAAACACCGGCTTGGCCGGCACAGCACCGCAGATCTCGACCCGTCACTGGACGACTACCAACTGGCCGAGGCCCTGGTCCGCGAGGCCGGCACGCTGGCGCTGTTGATGCGGCAGGCGGGGCTTGAGGGCAGGCAGAAGACGTCGGTCTCGGACGTGGTCACCGCGGCCGACCACGCCGCCGAGTCCTACGTGCTGGAACAGCTTCGGCGCTGCCGGCCCAATGACTCTGTTTTGGGCGAAGAGGGCGCCTCCGTGACGGGCAGCAGCGGCCGGACCTGGGTCATTGATCCCGTCGACGGGACATTCAACTTCCTGCACGGATCCACGTACTGGTGCTCGGCCATTGCCCTGAAGGATTCCTCCGGTGCAGGGCTCGGCGCCATCTTCCAGCCGGAGGAGGACAAACTCTGGCTGGGCGGGACGTCCCGGCCGGCCACGCTCAACGGCGAAAAACTGATCACATTCCTCCCCAGCGCGTCCGGCGGCACGGGGCGTTCTGACACCCCGGTGTCTGAACTCGGCGCGGCAACGTACATCCACCCGACGTGGCTTGCCGATCCAATGTGTGCCATGCCCTGGCACGCAGCCGCGACGTCGGCGGCCGCACTTCGGATGTTCGGGTCCGGCTCCTGCGACCTCGGCCGGGTGGCGGACGGGCAGCTCGGCTGCTGGTTCCAGCACAGTTGCCCTGAATGGGACTGGCTGCCCGGGAAGGCCATCGTAGAAGCGGCGGGCGGGGCGACCGACGTCGTGCGCGTTAACGGACTGAACTGGTTCATCGCGGGAGGTACGACGGCGGTGCGGCAGTTGCGTGCCGCGCTCAGCTCCGGCGCCGTCGGCTAGGCTTCCCGCCGGCAGGACCTGGCCGGAGGACATGCCCGTGCCGCGGTGCGGAGTCCGGGGGACATGCTCAGTCTTCGCGACCAGGACTGGGCATAGGGGGATTATGTCCACTGGGCACGGGCGGCGGAGGGCATGCTCGTTCCGCGATGGTGTATCCGTGGGGCATGCCCATTCTTCGCTGCCAGGACTGGGCTCAAGGGGATTATGTCCACTGGGCACGGGCGGCGGAGGTCATACTCGCTCCGCCGTGCCGTGTCCGTGGGGCATGCTCATTCTTCGCGGTTAGGACTGGGTATAGGGGGATTATGTCCACTGGGCACGGGCGGCGGAGGGCATGCTCGTTCCGCGGTGGTGTGTCCGGAGGGCATGCCCACAGTGCCGTGTCCGTGGGGCATGCTCATTCTTCGCGGTAAGGGCTGGGCATAAGGGGATTATGTCCACCGGGCGGGGGCAGGGGAGGGCATGTCCCGAGGGGCGGACGCCGCTGTCAGTGGCACCGCCTAGACTTGTTAACACCATGGATATGTTGTTTGACCCTTACGCCGACGGACCCTTCCAAGCTGCCTCCAGGACGGCGGCAGCCACAAAATCGTCCCTCGGAACGGGCGCGGCAGCGGTGGGTTCCGCTCCCGGCTGGGGCCCAAACAGCGCCGAGGGCGGCCACGAGAGGGACCGGGACGCCCCGCGGCTCCCGAACGCCGGCGAACTTCTGGAAGGGCTGAACCCCCAGCAGGAGGAAGCGGTCAAGCACGCCGGCAGTGCCCTGCTGATTGTGGCCGGTGCGGGCTCGGGCAAGACGCGCGTGCTCAGCAACCGCATCGCCTACCTGATCGCGACCCGGCGGGCGCACCACGGCGAGATCCTGGCCATCACCTTCACCAACAAGGCCGCGGCCGAAATGCGGGAACGGATCGAGGCGCTGGTCGGCGGCCGGGCCAAGACCATGTGGATCTCCACCTTCCACTCCTCCTGTGTCCGGATCCTGCGCCGCGAGGCCAAGAACGTCGGGCTCAACTCCAACTTCTCGATCTACGACTCCGCGGACTCGCTGCGCCTGATCACGCTGGTCGCCAAGAACCTGGACCTCGACCCTAAGCGCTTCGCGCCCAAGGCCATCCAGCACAAGATTTCCGCGCTCAAGAACGAGCTGATCGACGCCGACAGCTACTCCTCCAGCGCCAACTACAACGATCCCTTCGAGCAGGCCGTCGCCGAGGTCTTCAAGGGATACACCCAGCGCCTGCGCCAGGCCAACGCGATGGACTTCGATGACCTGATTGCCGAGACCGTCTACATGTTCCGGGCCTTCCCGGCGCTCGCCGACTCCTACCGGCGCCGCTTCCGGCACGTCCTCGTGGACGAATACCAGGACACCAACCACGCCCAGTACGCCCTGGTGCGCGAGATCGTCGGCGAGGGCCCCGACGCCGCCGAGCTCACGGTCGTCGGCGATTCAGACCAGTCCATCTACGCCTTCCGCGGCGCGGACATCCGCAACATCGTGGAGTTCGAGAAGGACTACCCGGACGCCCGCACCATCAAGCTCGAGCAGAACTACCGCTCCACCCAGACCATCCTCAGCGCCGCCAACTCGGTGATCTCCCGCAACCCCAACCGGCCGGAGAAACGGCTCTGGACGGCTGAGGGCGACGGCGAAAAGATCGTCGGCTACGTCGGCGAGAACGAACACGACGAGGCCCAGTTCATCGCGAAGGAAATCGACCGGCTCCAGGACGAGGGCAACCTGCGCCCCGGCGACGTCGCCATTTTCTACCGCACCAACGCCCAGTCCCGCTCGATCGAGGACGTCCTTGTCAGGGTGGGCCTGCCCTACAAGGTGGTCGGCGGCACCCGCTTCTACGAGCGCAAGGAGATCAAGGACGCCCTCGCCTACCTGCGGGTTCTGGTCAACCCGGACGACGACGTCAACCTCCGCCGCATCCTCAACGAACCCAAGCGCGGGATCGGCGACCGCGCCGAGGGTGCCGTGGCGGCCCTGGCCGAGCGTGAGCGCACCTCCTTCATGGCCGCCGCGCGGCGCGCCGAGGAGGCCCCCGGCATGGCGACCCGTTCGGTCAACGCCGTGCTGGGCTTCGTGAAGCTCCTCGACGACCTCGCCGAGGTGGCCTCCGGCTCCGGCGCGGCCGCGGCGCTGGAAGCCGTGCTGGAACAGACCGGCTACCTCGCCGGGCTGCGCTCCAGCACCGACCCGCAGGACGAATCACGGGTGGAAAACCTCGCCGAGCTGGTCGCCGTCGTCCGCGAATATGAACGCGACAACCCCGAAGGCTCCCTCGGAGCCTTCCTGGAGCAGGTCTCCCTCGTGGCCGACGCCGACCAGATCCCGGACGCCCCCGGCGGTGACGCCGAAGACCTGGCGGCCGCCGTCGCCGAAGCCAAGCGGCTCGGAGTCGTCACCCTGATGACCCTGCACACCGCCAAGGGCCTGGAATTCCCGGTCGTGTTCCTGACCGGCATGGAGCACGGGCTGTTCCCGCACCAGCGCTCCGCCACGGATCCCAAGGAACTGGCCGAGGAACGCCGGCTGGCCTACGTGGGCCTGACCCGGGCCCGGAAACGGCTGTACCTGACCCGCTCCGAGGTGCGCAGCATGTGGGGCCAGAGCCAGTACAACCCCGCGAGCCAGTTCATCGAGGAGATCCCGGCCGAGCTCGTCGAATGGAAGCGGGAAGGCGCCAGCCGCCAGAGCGGAGGATGGGGTAGCGGTGCCGGGATCGGTTCCAGCCGCTACGGCGGATCGTTCTGGGGCGCCGGGACCGCCCGCGGCGCCGGTGCCAGCCCGTCCGCGGGCTTCAACGCCGATGTTCCCGCCGCGGTGGCCAAGAACCGGGTCCAGCCGCAGAAGGAAGTCGTCGCCGTCAGCGTGGGGGACAAGGTCAACCACACCAGTTTCGGCAACGGCACCGTCCTGGCGGTGGAGGGCGCCGGGGACAAGACGGTCGCCAAGGTGAAGTTCGACGTCGGCGAGAAGCGGCTGCTGCTGCGTTACGCACCGCTGACCAAGCTGGACGCCTAGCTGAACGCGCAGCTGGACGCCTAGCTGGACGCGCACGGCGGAGCCGGGAGGCCAGTCCGCGCCGGCACCGGAAGCCGGTTCTGGCCGCCGACGCCCTCTTCCCGCCGAGGTTACGAACGCGCATCTGCCACGGCCGCGCAGGCCTTCGGCACGCCGTCGGACACCCCAAAAACCCCGTATTCTAGCGGTTTTTCTACGCTCCATAGAATAGTGTCCTTACTCACATAACCGGTACTCTGGAACGGGCTGGTCCGATCGAAGGACTAGAGTTCCCAAAGGAGCATTGCGCCGTGTGGCTCGTTTCCAAGCTTGTCGCAGGGTGCGTTTATTCCGCAGCCCGGTAACCGCGAGTACGTGGGGTCCGGCTGTACAGAAACTACTTCGACGTAGAAGGACACTAAACCGTGGACCTGTTTGAATATCAGGCGCGCGATATGTTCGAGGCGCACGGTGTACCCGTGCTTGCTGGCATCGTGGCGCACACCCCTGAAGAAGCAAAGGCAGCTGCCGAGAAAATCGGCGGCGTAACTGTCGTAAAGGCGCAGGTCAAGGCCGGAGGCCGCGGCAAGGCCGGCGGCGTCAAGGTCGCGAAGACCGCTGACGAAGCGTTTGAACACTCCACCAACATCCTCGGGATGGACATCAAGGGCCACACCGTTCACCGCGTGATGATCGCCCAGGGCGCAGACATCGCTGAGGAATACTACTTCTCCGTCCTTCTGGATCGGGCCAACCGCAACTACCTGGCCATGTGCTCGGTTGAAGGCGGCATGGAAATCGAGCAGCTCGCCGTTGAGCGCCCCGAAGCCTTGGCCAAGATCTCGATCGACCCGGCCGTAGGCATCGACCAGGCCAAGGCCGACGAAATCGTCGCCGCCGCAGGCTTCGCTGAGGAACTGCGCGGCAAGGTCGCCAGCGTAATCCTGAAGCTCTGGGACGTTTTCAAGAAGGAAGACGCCACCCTCGTGGAGGTCAACCCGCTGGTCCTGACCGGTGCTGGTGACATCGTTGCCCTCGACGGCAAGGTCTCCCTCGACGAGAACGCCGACTTCCGCCACCCCAAGCACGCTCACCTTGAAGACAAGGACGCTGCTGACCCCCTCGAGGCCAAGGCCAAGGCGCAGGACCTCAACTACGTCAAGCTGGACGGCGAAGTCGGCATCATCGGTAACGGTGCCGGCCTGGTCATGTCCACCCTCGACGTCGTTGCCTACGCCGGCGAGAACCACGGCAACGTCAAGCCCGCCAACTTCCTGGACATCGGCGGTGGAGCTTCTGCCGAGGTCATGGCAGCAGGCCTCGACGTCATCCTGGGCGACCCGCAAGTCAAGTCCGTCTTCGTCAACGTCTTCGGCGGCATCACCGCCTGTGACGCCGTCGCCAAGGGCATCGTCGGTGCACTGGCCGAGCTGGGCCACTCCGCGAACAAGCCGCTGGTAGTCCGCCTCGACGGCAACAACGTTGAGGAAGGCCGCCGCATCCTGGCCGAGGCCAGCCACCCGCTGGTTACTCTGGCCGCCACCATGGACGAGGGCGCCGACAAGGCTGCCGAGCTCGCCAACGCAGCGAAGTAGAGGGACTCGACTATGTCTATTTATCTGAACAAGGACTCCAAGGTCATCGTCCAGGGCATCACTGGCGGCGAAGGCACCAAGCACACCGCCCTGATGCTCAAGGCCGGCACCAACGTTGTTGGCGGCGTCAACGCCCGTAAGGCCGGCACCACGGTCCTGCACGGCGACACCGAGATCACCGTTTTCGGCACCGTCAAGGAAGCCATGGCGGAGACCGGCGCTGACGTTTCCATCGTCTTCGTGCCGCCGGCATTCACCAAGGACGCTGTCGTGGAAGCCATCGAGGCCGGCATCGGCCTCGTCGTGGTCATCACCGAAGGCGTGCCGGTCCAGGACTCCGCCGAGTTCTGGGCGCTGGCCCAGTCCAAGGTCGACGCCAACGGCAAGCAGGTCACCCGCATCATCGGACCGAACTGCCCCGGCATCATCACCCCGGGTGAGGCGCTCGTCGGCATCACCCCGGCGAACATCACGGGCAAGGGCCCCATCGGCCTCGTCTCCAAGTCGGGCACCCTGACCTACCAGATGATGTACGAACTGCGCGACCTCGGCTTCTCCACCGCCATCGGCATCGGCGGCGACCCGGTCATCGGCACCACCCACATCGACGCCCTCGAAGCGTTCGAGGCCGACCCGGAGACCAAGGCGATCGTCATGATCGGCGAAATCGGTGGCGACGCCGAAGAGCGTGCCGCGGACTACATCAAGGCACACGTCACGAAGCCGGTTGTTGGCTACGTGGCCGGCTTCACCGCTCCGGAAGGCAAGACCATGGGCCACGCAGGCGCCATCGTTTCGGGTTCCGCGGGCACCGCCCAGGCCAAGAAGGAAGCCCTCGAGGCTGCCGGCGTCAAGGTCGGCAAGACGCCGTCCGAGACCGCCAAGCTCCTGCGCGAGGTCTTCGCGACCCTCTAGGTCCGAAGCACCACAGCACCACAGCAACGCGGGGTCACTTGCGGTTCATTCCACTCGGTGGGATGGGCAGCGAAGTGACCCCGCGTTGCCTCTTTAAGTACTACGGCTTTAAGTACGACGGCGGCAGGCCACCTTCCCGGCGAAGGCGCCTGCCGCCGTCGAACTTTTTGAGTCTTTGGGTCCAGCCCCTGCGGTCCTAGACCTTTGCCCCAGTGAGGAGTTCTTCAAGCCGTTCGTAGCCTTCGGACATGCCGCCCTCCATCCCGGACTGCGCCATGCCATCGCGCGCCTCCATGCTGGGGTAGACCGCGCGGGCGCTGAGCCGCGAACGGCCACCGCCGAGGTCCTCGAAAGTCAGGAACTCAATGCTCACCACATCTGGGTAGCCGTCGAACTCGAAGGTCTGGACGGCGAAGTCGTTCTCGCGGACGGTGTGGAAGACGCCGCTGAAAACATACGCGCTGCCGTCCGGCGCGGTGTGGGTGTAGCGGTAGCCGCCGCCTGTCCTGAAGTCGTAATGGCTAACGCTCATGGTCATCTGCCGCGGCCCGAGCCACTGGGCAACGAGCTCGGGGTCCTTGTGTGCCCGGAAGACCTCGGCCACGGGAAAGTCGAACTCGCGCTCGAAGTCAATGAAGGGCAGCCCCTCGGGGATGGTCAGTTTCAGTGCGTTGCTCATGATGCATCCTTTGCCTGTGTGCCGCCTCGGGCGGCGCGATTTTCAAGCACGGCGTCAAGGCTGCGGAACTGCCGCTCGCGGACCAGCCGGTACTGATCGATCCACGCGGTGAGCGCTTCCAGCCGTGCGGGGTTCAGGTGCACAGGCCGGCGCTGGGCGTCACGGGTGCGCGTGACAAGCTGCGCCTGCTCGAGGACCTGGATGTGTTTCGAGACCGCCTGCTTGGTGATCGCGAAGGGCTCCGCCAGTTCATTGACGGTGGCCGGACCCCGGCTGAGCCGGGCAATGATGCGGCGTCGGACCGGATCGGCGAGGGCCAGGAACGCCGCGTCGAGCTCGCCGTCGTCGCTGGAATCCACTTGGTGTCCCCACCTCCTCGGTGTCTGCCGAATAGGGCGGTAATCAACATAGGGCGGTAATCAACGAATTCATTGATCAACCTTTAGGTTGTTAACGCTACGCCCGGCTTCACCTCTGCGCAATACCCAATGCGGGGATCCTTAGCTCCTGTCCAGGCTGGTGGAACGGGCGCTGCGTGACCCGCGTGGCTGTGTGCTGCTCCGGAATCCTTGCGCAGCTCCGAATTACTTTGTTAGTATGTCAGGACAAACTACCGAAGGAGATGCGAGTGCCTCTCGTGCGAATCGACGTCAACCAGGGCCGCACTGCGGAGCAGCTTCGCGGCCTCAGCCAGGGAATCCATGCCGCCATCGTGGCCGAATTTGGCATTCCGGAGCGGGACTACTTCCACGTGCTGACGGAACACCCCGCCGGGCAGATTGTCGCCCAGGATGCCGGGCTCGGCTTCGAGCGGACGCCGGATGTGGTGATGATCCAGATATTCACCCAGGCCGGGCGCAGCCAGCCAACCAAGCAGTCCCTGTATGCCGCCATTGCGGACAGGCTGGCCGCTGTGGGGGTCGCCGGCGAGGACGTATTCATCGGATATGTCGAGAACACCGCGGGCGACTGGTCGTTCGGCTTCGGGCAGGCCCAGTATGTCACCGGCGAACTTGGAGTCCCCGGCAGGTAGCCGCAGGGCGCTTCCCCGGCCGCAATGACACCGGCGCGACGGAGCAATTCCAGCCCTCTGTGTCATGTTGTAAATATGTCAGTACAAACCTTTGACAGTACATGGATTCTAAGGCAAAGTAGTGGTTGTGGCCCGGCTCACGCCGGCCCCTAATCACCGAAGCTCCGGCTGCGCAAAGGTACCGAGTTCACACCAGAAAGGTCCACGATCACCGTGACCCACGAACTGCTCACGATCGGGCGCATCAGTGTTGATATCTACCCGAACGACATCGGGGTGGATCTGGAGGATGTCATGTCCTTCGGAAAGTACCTTGGCGGATCCCCGTCCAACGTGGCGGTCGCCGCTGCCCGCCATGGCCGCCGCACCGCCGTCATCACCCGCACCGGCGACGACGCCTTCGGCAAATACCTGCACCGCGAACTGCACAAGTTCAACGTGGACGACTCCTTCGTCACGGCGGTCAAGGAATGGCCCACCGCGGTCACGTTCTGCGCAATCAAGCCGCCGGAAGACTTCCCGCTCTACTTCTACGGACGCGTTCCCACGGCGCCGGACCTGCAGATCAAGGCCGAGGAGCTGGACCTGGACGCCATCAGGGACACCGGAATCTTCTGGTCCACTGTCACCGGCCTCTGCCAGGAGCCCAGCCGGACCGCCCATCTCACGGCCCACGAGGCGCGGCCCCGCACCGGTTTGAAGCCCGGACAGTTCACCATCCTGGACCTCGATTACCGCCCGATGTTCTGGGCCTCCGAGGAAGAAGCCCGGGAGCAGGTCGCCAAGATTCTGCCGCACGTCACAGTCGCGATCGGCAACGACAAGGAATGCGCCGTCGCCGTCGGCGAGGGCACCCCGGACGAACAGGCGGACCGCCTGCTCGCCGCCGGCGTCGAAATCGCCGTCGTGAAGCTGGGCCCGGAAGGGGTCATGGCCAAGACCCGCACCGAGCGCGTGGTTTCCGCCCCCGTGCCGGTGGAAACCGTCAACGGCCTGGGAGCCGGGGACTCCTTCGGCGGGGCCTTCTGCCACGGGCTCCTCTCCGGCTGGCCGCTCGCCCAGGTGCTCGACTTCGCCAACGCCGCCGGCGCCCTCGTCGCCTCCCGCCTGTCCTGCGCCGACGCGATGCCGACGCCCGAGGAAGTCACCGGCCTGCTCGCCGAACGCGGCCGCCTCGTGCCGGGCACCTACGCCACCGAAGGAGCAATACTGTGAGTGTCCACACCGCCTCCGCCGCCCTCGCGGTGAACGATGATCCCCGCCGCTACGAGCACCTGAGCATCATCCGGCTCGAAGACCCGGAAGCGATTGCGCGCGCCGCCAAGGCACGCCGCCGCCACCCCGGCGTCAGGGCCCATCGGCAGAACTTCATCGTCGCGGCCGACCACCCCGCCCGCGGGGCCCTCGCGGTCGGCAATGATCCCGTGGCCATGGCCGACCGCCGCCAACTCCTGGACCGCCTGCAGATTGCCCTGGCCAACCCGGACGTGGACGGTGTCCTGGCCTCGCCGGACATCATGGACGATCTGCTCCTGCTCGGCGCGCTCGAAGGCAAGCTGCTCTTCGGCTCGATGAACCGCGGCGGCCTCTCAGGCCTGGTGAACGAATTCGATGACCGCTTTACCGGCCACACCGCGGCCGCGCTCCAGGCCCTGGGCGCCGACGGCGGCAAGATGCTCACCCGCATCTGCCTCGGCGATCCGGACACGGTAGCCACCCTCGAAGCGACCGCGAGGGCGATCGACTCCCTCGCAGAGCGCAAGCTGATCGCCATGGTGGAGCCGTTCCTCTCCGTCCGCGAGAACGGCAAGGTCCGCAATGACCTCTCCACCAACGCCGTCATCAAGTCAGTCGCCATCGCCGAAGGCCTCGGCGCGAGCAGCGCCTACACCTGGATGAAGCTCCCCGTGGTGGCCGAGATGGAACGCGTCATGGCGTCCACCACCATGCCCACCGTGCTCCTGGGCGGAGACCCGGAGGGCAGCCAGGACGACGTGTTCTCCAGCTGGCAGGCCGCCCTCGCCTTGCCCGGCGTCCAGGGCCTGACCGTGGGCCGGACGCTGCTCTACCCGCAGGACGGTGACGTCGCCGGAGCCGTGGCAACCGCTGCCTCGCTGCTGCACCACACCGAATCCACGCGCACGAAGCCAGGCCACACCGAATCCACCCGCACCGAAGAAGTATCGGAGTAACTTCCCATGGGAATCAGCACTGCACCAGGAACACGCAGGATGACGGTCGCCCAGGCCGTCGTCGAATACCTGTCCAAGCAGTACACCGTCGATTCGGTCGGCGGCCAGGACTTCCGGGAACGCCTGATTCCGGGCACGTTCGGCATCTTTGGCCACGGCAACGTTGCCGGCGTCGGCCAGGCCCTCAAGCAGTACCAGCAGCTCGATCCGACGATCATGCCTTACTACCAGGGCCGCAACGAACAGGCCCAGTCCCACCAGGCCGTCGGCTTCGCCCGCCACACCCGGCGCCGCCAGACCTTCGCGATCAGCACCTCGATCGGCCCGGGTTCCTCGAACCTGCTCACCGGCGCGGCGCTGGCCACCACCAACCGGCTGCCCGTCCTGCTGCTGCCGAGTGACACGTTCGCCACCCGCGCCGCAGACCCCGTGCTGCAACAGCTCGAACAGCCCTACGCCTACGACATCACCGTCAACGATGCCTTCCGTCCGCTGTCCAAGTTCTTTGACCGCGTCTCCCGGCCCGAGCAGCTGTTCTCCGCGTTCCACCACGGCCTCCGCGTCCTCACCGACCCGGCCGAGACCGGCGCGGTCACGATCTCGCTGCCCCAGGACGTCCAGGCCGAGGCCTTCGACGTGCCCGAGGAGTTCCTGGCCGAACGCGAATGGCGGATCCGCCGTCCGGACGCCGACGACGAGGACATCCGCCGCGCCGCCGAGGCCATCCGTGCCGCCAAACGCCCGCTGATCATCGCCGGCGGCGGGGTGCTCTACGCCTACGCCAACGAGGAACTCGCCAGGTTGGCCGAGCTGACCGGCATCCCGGTGGGCAACACCCAGGCCGGCGTCGGCGTCCTGCCCTGGGACCACAAGTTCTCCCTCGGCGCGATCGGCTCCACCGGCACGACGGCGGCGAACGCCATCGCCGCCGAAGCGGACCTGATCATCGGCATCGGCACCCGGTACGAGGACTTCACCACCGCGTCCCGGACGGCGTTCCAGAACCCGGACGTTAAGTTCATCAACATCAACGTCGCCGCGATCGACGCCTACAAGCACGGCACCTCGCTGCCGATCGTGGCGGACGCCCGCAAGGCCTTGGTGAAGCTGAACCAGGCCCTCGGCGGCTACCGGATCGGCGCGGACCTCGAGCAGCAGATCGCGAACGAGAAGAAGCGCTGGGACGCCACCGTGGACGAGGCTTTCGACACCCGCTTCACGCCCCTGCCGGCGCAGAACGAGATCATCGGCGCCACCAACCGCGCCATGGACGCCCAGGACGTCGTCATCTGCGCCGCCGGTTCCCTGCCCGGTGACCTGCACAAGATGTGGCGCGTCCGGGACCCGTTCGGCTACCACGTCGAATACGCCTACTCCTGCATGGGCTACGAGATCCCGGGCGGCCTCGGCGTCAAGCGCGCAACCCTGGCCGAGGCCGCGAAGGGCGGGGCGCAGCGCGACGTCGTCGTGATGGTGGGGGACGGTTCCTACCTGATGATGCACACCGAACTCGTCACCGCCGTCGCCGAGCGGATCAAGCTGATCGTGGTCCTGATCCAGAACCACGGCTACGCCTCGATCGGCTCGCTCTCCGAGTCCCTCGGCTCCCAGCGCTTCGGCACCCAGTACCGCGCCCTGGACGAGGAGCAGCACAGCTTCGACGACGGCGACCGGCTCCCGGTGGACCTGGCCCTGAACGCCGAAAGCCTCGGCGTGAAGGTGATCCGGATCGAACCGGGGGAGAAGGTCATCGCGGAGCTCGAACAGGCCATCCGCGACGCCAAGGCCGCCCCCGAACGCGGCGGCCCGATCGTCATCCACGTCGAATCCGACCCGCTGCTGGATGCGCCCAGCTCCGAGTCCTGGTGGGACGTTCCGGTCTCCCAGGTCTCCGAGCTCGACTCCACGAAACAGGCCTTCCAGACCTACACCGACCACAAGAGCCGCCAGCGCAAGCTGCTCGGCTGATCCCCCCTCGAACTTCAACCACTCAAGGAAGAGTCCCATGACTACCACCACGCACCAGAGCACCACTGACCAGAGCACCAAAACCATCCACCACTTCATCAACGGCGCCGAAACCGCAGGCGTGGGCACCCGCACCCAGCCCGTCTACAACCCCGCCACCGGCGCCATCTCCGCAGAGTTGCGGCTGGCCAACCGTGAAGATCTCGACGCCACCGTCGCCGCGGCCCGCAAAGCTGCCGATTCCTGGGGCGACATCTCCCTGGCCAAGCGCACCGCCGTGCTGTTCAAGTTCCGCGAACTCGTCGCAGCCCACGTGGACGAGCTCGCCGAACTGATCACCGCCGAGCACGGCAAGGTCCTCTCCGATGCCAAGGGCGAGATTGGCCGCGGCCTCGAGGTCATCGAATTCGCCTGCGGCATCCCGCAGCTGCTCAAGGGCGACTACTCGGACCAGGTCTCCACCGGCATTGACGTCTTCTCCTTCCGCGAGCCCCTCGGCGTCGTCGCCGGCATCACCCCGTTCAACTTCCCGGTCATGGTCCCGCTGTGGATGGCCCCGATGGCGATCGCCACCGGCAACGCCTTCATCCTCAAGCCCTCCGAGCGCGACCCCTCCGCCTCCATGCTGCTCGCCAAGCTGTGGAAGGACGCGGGCCTGCCCGACGGCGTCTTCCAGGTCCTGCACGGCGACAAGGAAACGGTCGACGGCCTGCTGACCCACCCGGACGTGGACGGCATCTCCTTCGTCGGCTCCACCCCGATCGCCCGGTACGTCCACGAGACCGCCACCGCCCACGGCAAGCGGGTCCAGGCCCTGGGCGGGGCGAAGAACCACGCGATCATCCTGCCCGACGCCGACCTCGACAATGCCGCCGACCACCTCGCCGCCGCGGCCTTCGGCTCCGCCGGCGAGCGCTGCATGGCCATCTCGGTCGCCGTCGCCGTCGGTGAAGCAGCCGACCTGCTGGTCAAGAAGGTCGAAGAGCGTGCCCTGGCCGTCAAGGTCAACAACGGCACCGCGCCGGGCGCGGACATGGGACCGGTCATCACGCCGGCGTCCAAGGAACGGATCGTGAAGATCGTCACCGAAGCCGAAACGGCCGGCGCCGCCATGGTGGTGGACGGCCGCGACCTCGTGGTCCCCGGCCACGAAGACGGCTTCTGGGTCGGCCCCACCGTCCTGGACCACGTCAAGACCGAAATGACCGCCTACACCGAGGAAATCTTCGGACCCGTCCTCGTGGTGGTCCGCGTGGAGGACCTCGACGCCGGCATCGCCCTGATCAACGCCAACCCCTACGGCAACGGCACCGCGATCTTCACCTCCTCCGGCGCCGCGGCGCGGAAGTTCCAGCGCTCCGTCACCGTGGGCATGATCGGCATCAACGTCCCGCTGCCCGTGCCCGTGGCATACCACTCCTTCGGCGGCTGGAAGGCCTCGCTCTTCGGCGACAAGCACATCTACGGCCCCGAGGGCGTGTCCTTCTACACCCGCGGCAAGGTGGTCACCTCCCGGTGGCCCGAACCCACCCACGCCTCCGGCGCCTCCTACAACTTCCCCTCCAACTGACTCCCCACCGCCACCCTGGCCTCGCAAGTCCCCACCGGCTCCCAGCCTTCGCAAGCTCAGGCAGGGGCCCTCGCCGGTGGGGCCCCACGGCCAGGGAACCGCTGGCGGCGTGGGCCCACCCAACAACCACGATCGACTGCTCCGTAGCCGCCGTTTTGAACGTCCAAAAGGGCACTTGCGGAGCAATCGATGAGAAGGAATCGGAATGACTGACAACAAGCTGATCATTGGCACCGCGCCGGACTCCTGGGGCGTCTGGTTCCCGGATGACCCCAAGCAGACCCCGTGGGAACGCTTCCTCGACGAGGTCGCCGAATCCGGCTACAAGTGGATCGAGCTGGGCCCTTACGGCTACCTCCCCACCGATCCGGCCCGCCTCGCCGAAGAGCTCAAACAGCGTGACCTGAAGATCTCGGCCGGCACCGTGTTCACGTCCTTCCACCGCGGCCTGGACCAGTGGGACACCGCGTGGGAACCGGCCCGCAAGGTCGCCGAACTCACGGCAGCGATGGGCGGGGAACACATCGTGGTCATCCCGGCCATGTGGCGCGACGACGTCACCGGGGAAGCCGTTGAGAGCGGCGAGCTCACCGAAAAGGCGTGGAGCGACCTCTTCATAGGCCACAACCGCCTGGGCAAGACACTGCTGGAGGACTTCGGCCTGAAGCAGCAGTTCCACTCGCATGCCGACTCCCACGTCGGCGCGCAGGAGGACATCGAAACCCTGCTCGCCGCAACGGAGGCCAAGTACCTCAACCTCTGCCTGGACACCGGCCACGCCGAATACTGCGGGGCCTCCAGCCTTGAGCTGATCAAGAACTACCCGGACCGGATCGGCTACCTGCACCTGAAGCAGATCAACCCGGACATCCTCAAAAAGGTCAACGCCGAAAACATGACCTGGGCCGCCGCCAACCTGGCCGGCGTCATGACCGAACCGCCGAACGGCCTGCCGGACCTGCGCGCCGTCATCGAAGCCGTGGAGGCCCTGAACCGGCCGATCTTTGGCATTGTGGAACAGGACATGTACCCCGTGGCCTTCGACGTTCCGATGCCGATCGCCAAGCGCACCCGCAACTACCTGCTCTCCTGCGGCTCCCGCACCGCCGTCAACTAGAACCCGAAGGAACCCACCATGACAAAGATCCTCCGCGTGGCCGTCATCGGCGCCGGCCGTATGGGCGCAGACCACATCCAGCGGCTCAGCACCCGCATCCACGGCGCGGAAGTCGCCGCCGTCGTTGACGTCGACCTCGCCCGGGCGCAGGCCGCCATCGAGGGCATCCCGGGCGCCGTTGCCCTGGCCGACGCCGAGGAAGCCCTCAACAACGGCGACGTCAACGCCGTGCTGATCGCCACCCCCGGCTTCCTGCACGAGGACATCCTGCTCAAGGCGATCGCCAAGGACATCCCGATCCTCTGCGAGAAGCCGCTCACCCCGGACGCCACGTCCTCCTGGAAGGTTGTCGAGGCCGAGCAGAAGCTGGGCCGCAAACGCATCCAGGTCGGCTTCATGCGCCGCTTCGACGCCGAATACGCCGCGCTTGGCAAGATCATCCGCGACTCCGAACTCGGTGAGCTGCTCATGCTGCACCACCAGCACCGGAACCCCACCACCCCGGCGGGCTTCACCAACGAGATGCTGATCAACGACTCCGTGGTGCACGAATTCGACGCCATCCGCTATTTCACCGGCGAGGAAATCACCTCGGTCCAGGTCCGCCTCGGCAAGGCCACACGGAACGCGCCGGCCGGGCAGCACGACCCGCAGCACGTACTGATTGAGACCGAGTCCGGTGTTCTGGCCGACGTCGAGATCTACGTCAACGCGAAGTTCGGCTACGAGGTGGCCACCCAGGCTTCCTTCGAGGACGGCATCGTCAGCATCGGCGGGGACAAGGGCCCGTACACCCGCAGCTGCGGCCGCTGGGGCGGCGAGGTCACCCCCGGCTTCGAGGAACGCTTCGGTGCAGCGTACGACGTCGAAATCCAGTCCTGGGTGGACGCGGCCCTGCGCGATGAGATCGGCGGCCCCACCGCCTGGGACGGCTACGCCACGGCCGCCTGCTGCGAGGCCGGAGTCGAGGCGCAGAAGAACGGCGAAAAGGTCGCCGTGAAGCTCAACGCCAAGCCCGCCCTTTACCGCTAGGAACCCTGCCGGCCGGCGCCCTCTACTGCTAAGACGGCGCCGGCCGGCCGCGCGTCCGCCAGATCCACAATGGAGTGTTCACCGTGAAAATCGCCCTTGACCCCACCCCGYTCCACCACAGCCACGGACTACTCGAGTTCCCGCGCGTGGTGGCCGACCTCGGCTACAAGTACATGCAGATGACCCCGCACGCCGATTTCATCCCCTTCTTCAACCACCCGAAGGCCGACGACGAGCTCGTGGGCAAGCTGAAGGCGGCCTGCAAGGACGCGGGAATCGAAATCGCGTCGGTGCTGCCCGTGCTGCGCTGGTCCGGGCCGGACGAGGACGCCCGCGAGGCCGCCGTCCGCTACTGGAAGCGCGCCATCCAGATCACCGTGGACCTCGGTGTGAGCACCATGAACACGGAGTTCAGCGGCCGGCCGGAGAAGGCCGAAGAATCCGAGCGGGCCTTCTACCGCTCCATGGAGGAGCTGCTCCCCATCATCGAACGGGAGGGGATCGACCTGCTGATCGATCCCCACCCGGACGACTTCGTCGAGGAGGGCCTGGCCGCGATCCGGGTGATCCGCGGGCTGAACTCGAAGAATGTGGGCCTGGTCTACGTGGCCTCGCACAGCTTCCACATGAAGAACGCACCGCTGGAGATCATGCGGGCCGCCGGCGACAAGCTGCGTCTGGTCCACGTCGCCGACACAATGGACCACCACGCCTCGCACGGACTGCGCTACATCACCAACCCGCCCGGCAACCCCGTCCGGGTGCACCAGCACCTGAAAATCGGCGACGGCGACGTCAACTGGGACGAGTTCTTCGGCGGCCTGCAGGAGATCGGCTTCCTCGACCGTGACGACACGGTGATGGTGTCCAGCGTTTTCGCCGAGGACGACAACGCCGCTGACGTCTCCCGGTACCAGCTGGAGACCATGAAGCAGCAGATCCAGAAGGTCAGCCTATGACGGCGCCCGACAGAACGTCGTACGACATCACAGAGTCCGACAGAACGGCGCCAAACTCAGTTCCGCCCGCGGCAGCATCTGATTCTGCGGGCCAGGCAAAGGCGGCCCGGACTGCCGGTGGCGCCTCGAATCCCAAGAGGTACATGCGACGCGTGGCGCTCTTTTCCACGTTTGGCGGCCTCCTCTTCGGTTACGACACCGGCGTCATCAACGGTGCCCTGCCGTTCATGCAGCGGGACCTCGGCCTCACCCCGCTGACCGAGGGGCTGGTGACCTCCACCCTGCTGTTCGGCGCGGCCTTCGGCGCCATCTCGGCGGGCAGGCTGTCGGACCGCTTCGGCCGGCGCAGGACCATCATGGGGCTCGCGATAATCTTTGCGGTGGCCACCATCGCCTGCTCGCTCTCGCCCAGCACCGAACTGCTCGTCGCCTCCCGCACCCTTCTCGGCCTTGCGGTCGGCGGGGCGTCGGTGATCGTCCCGGTCTACCTGGCCGAAATGTCCCCGGCGGCCCAACGCGGACGAATCGTGACACAGAACGAGCTCATGATGGTCACCGGACAGTTCCTTGCCTTCACGTTCAACGCCGTGCTGGGCAATGCCTTCCCGGAGGCCTCGCACGTGTGGCGGTGGATGCTGGTCATTGCCACGCTGCCGGCTGTCGTGCTGTGGCTTGGCATGCTGCTGCTGCCGGAAAGCCCGCGCTGGCTGGCATCGGCCGGCCGATTCGGGGAAGTCCTGGAGGTGCTGAGCCGGACGCGCACCGCGGAGGACGTTTCCCCCGAGTTCGATGAGGTCCGGCAGGCCGCCAGGGAGGACTACCAATCCAAGCTCGGCACCTTCCGTGACCTCACGGTGCCGTGGATCCGGCGGATCTTCGTCGTCGGACTGGGCATGGCCGTGATCAACCAGATCAGCGGCGTCAACGCCATCATGTACTACGGCACCACCATCCTCTCGAGCTCCGGCTTCGGCGACCAAGGCGCCCTGATCGCCAACGTCGTCAACGGCGTGACCTCGGTGGCCGCCGTCGTCGTCGGGATGTCCCTCATGTCGCGCATGCCCCGGAAGTCCATGCTGATCGCTGGCCTGACCGGCACGGCAGGATCCTTGCTGGCCATCGGCATCATCTCCATGCTCATCCCGGAAGGCATCCTTCGCGGCTATCTGGTGCTGCTGTTCATGGTGACGTTCCTCGCCTCGATGCAGTCGTGCATCGGCACCGTGACGTGGCTGACCATGGCCGAGATCTTCCCGCTGCATGTCCGCGGCATTGCCATGGGCATCTGTGTCTTCGTACTGTGGATGATCAACTTCCTGATCGGGTTCTTCTTCCCGCAGATGGTGTCCTGGATTGGCGTCTCCGCGACGTTCTTCATCTTCGTCGGGCTCCAGCTGGCAGCCATCGTCTGGGTCAAGCGCGTGGTCCCGGAGACCAAGGACCAGAGCCTGGAAGACCTGGAACACTTCTTCAAACAGGCGGCCGCCAGGGAACCCGCCACCGCCTAGCTCCAACGCAGCAAGCCCCGCCGGGTTCGTTCCGGGGCGGGGCTTTCTGCGTGCTTTCTGCGTTCCCGCGCGGGGGTGCAGAGCTAGAGCGCGGCGTGCAGGCGGGGGAGGGCGTCGACCAGCGGCGCCAGTTCCGGCACCTCCTGGGCCTCGGCCAGTGCCCGCTCCAGCGTGGCGTCGTGGACCGGCCTGCTCTGCTCGAGCAACGTGATGCCGCTGGGAGTGAGCTCGGTGTAGATCCCGCGGCGGTCATCCGCGCACAGGATCCGGGTCAGCAGCCCGCGGTCTTCGAGCCTGTTGACCAGGCGCGTGGTGGCGCTCGCGCTCAACGCGGTGGCGCGGGCCAGCTGCTGCATCCGCATATGCCAGCCGTCCTGCCGGCTCAGCGCGTCCAGCACGGTGTATTCCACCACGGAGAGCTGCGCCTCGGCCTGCAGGGAACGCTCCAGCTCGGCCTCGATCAGCCCGTGCAGGGCCGCCAGGGTCCGCCAGCCTTGCGCCCGGACCTCGACGGCGTCGTCCTTGATGCCCATCAGGTGTGTTTCCCTTCAGCTCGTGTGCCCGGCGGGGTGCTGCCGGGCACATCAAATAATAGTTGCTTGCGCGCTGTATCTGCTTGTGCAACAATAAATAACGCGTCTGCAACTACTAGCTTACGCGCCATACCCCATCCCGTACAGCTTTGTAAGGAGCACCTCCATGCCTGTTGGCCTGATAGCCCTCGCCCTCGGCGGGTTCGGCATCGGACTCACCGAGTTCGTCATCATGGGCCTGCTGCCGCAAGTGGCCGCAGACTTCCGCGTCACCGAGGCCACTGCCGGCTGGCTCATCTCCGGCTACGCGCTCGCCGTCGTGGTCGGGGCGCTTGGCCTCACTGCGGCCGTGACGCGGTTCGAACGCAAGCCTGTGCTGGCCGTGCTGATGGTGCTCTTCATCGCGGGCAACCTCGTCTCGGCGCTCGCGCCCGACTATTCGATGATGATGGCCGGCCGCATCATCGCCGCGCTCTCGCACGGCGCGTTCTTCGGCATCGGCGCGGTGGTGGCCGCCAGTATGGTGGCGCCCACCAAGAAGGCCGGGGCGATTGCGATCATGTTCACCGGCCTGACGGCGGCGAATGTGCTCGGTGTCCCGTTCGGCACCATGCTGGGACAGGCCGCCGGCTGGCGCTCCACGTTCTGGGCGATCACGGTCATTGGCGTCCTCGCCCTGGCCGGCATTCTGGCCCTGGTGCCGAAGACCGGCTCCGGCGACGCCGCTGGCAGCCTTCGCGGGGAACTCCGCGCCTTCCGGTCCGGACAGGTCTGGCTCTCCATCCTCGTCACCATCCTCGGCTACGGCGGCATGTTCGGCGCCTTCACCTACATTGCCTTCACCCTCACCGAGGTCACCGGCTTCTCCGCCACCACGGTCCCGTGGTTGCTGATCCTCTTCGGCGTCGGGCTCTTCATCGGCAACACCGTCGGCGGCAAGGCGGCCGACAAGAATGTGGACCACACGCTGCTCGTCGTGCTCGCCGTCCTGGTGGTGGTGCTCGTGGTCTTCGCCCTGACCGCCGGCAACCAGCCGGTGACCATCGCCTCCATGGTGCTGCTGGGCGGCTTCGGCTTCGCCACGGTTCCGGGCCTGCAAATGCGCGTCATGAAGTACGCCAGCAGTGCTCCCACCCTGGCCTCCGGCGCGAACATCGGCGCCTTCAACGTCGGCAATGCCCTGGGAGCCTGGATGGGCGGCGTCACCATCACCGCCGGCCTCGGCTACACCTCGCCCATCTGGGCCGGCGCCGGAATTACCCTGCTGGGCCTGGCGGTGATGGCGTTCGCGGCAGCCGCTGCCAAGAAGAACGACGCCGACCTGCCGGCGGCCGGCGGATCCACCGTTCCCGCCGCAGCAGCGGCGGAATCCAGCACCGACCTTCCGGCCACCGAGGCTGCAGCCGTTGCCCGCTGACCGCCCGACCACAACAACAGGAGACACCATGAACTCGATCCCCAATATCGTCCTCAACAACGGGGTACGCATGCCACAGCTGGGCTTCGGCGTCTTTCAAATTCCCGACGCCGAGACCACCGAGGCGGTAGCAGCGGCGCTCGCGGCCGGCTACCGGAGCATCGACACGGCCGCCATCTACGGAAACGAGACCGGAACTGGCCGCGCGCTCGCCGAATCCGGGATCGGCCGGGAGGACCTGTTCATCACGTCCAAGCTCTGGATCGACGACCTCGGCTACGAGCCGGCCCTGGCTGCTTTCGACGCCAGCCTGGACAAACTGGGTCTCGACTACCTGGATCTTTACCTGATCCACTGGCCCGCGCCGGCATCGGACCAGTACGCCGACTCCTGGCTGGCACTTGAGAAACTCCTTGCCGACGGCCGGGTCAGGGCCATCGGCGTCTCCAATTTCGAGCCGGGACACCTGCAGCGGCTCATCGACCTCGGCGGAACGGTGCCGGCCGTCAACCAGGTGGAGCTGCACCCGGCCCTGCAGCAGCACGCAGTGACGGTGTTCAACGCGGCGCAGGGCATTGCGACGGAGGCCTGGAGCCCGCTGGCCCAGGGTGCCCTGCTGGCAGATCCGGCCATCCGGGAGATCGCTGCCCGGCACGGCAGAACCCCGGCGCAGATCATTCTGCGCTGGCACCTGCAGCAGGGAAGGATCGTCATCCCGAAGTCAGTGACGCCGGCCAGGATCCGGGAGAACCTGGAGGTTTTCGGCTTTGATCTTGCCATGGGCGAACTGGAAGCCGTGAATTCCCTGGAGCGAAACGGACGCACCGGACCACACCCGGCCACGTTTAACGGCTAACCGTCCGGGCCTGTGCGGCCTAGCGGCCTAACTGCCGGCCCAGCCGCCGGACTGGCGGCCGAACGGCAGCCGCGGGTCCAGGTCCTGGCCCTCCCAGGTCTGGCGGATCCAGCTGTGGTGCGGGTCATCGCTTATCAGCCAGTCGCGGACCGGGCCCGGGCCGGCCATGACGTTGAGGTAATACATGTCGTAGCCGGGGGCGGCCATGGCGGGTCCGTGCCAGCCGTAGGGCACCAGGACGACGTCGCCGGTCCGAACCTCGGCCGCAACGTCGATGGGCCGGTCGTCGGAGGCGTAGACCCGCTGGTAGCCGATCGCGTCGTCGGCGCCGGGCCGCTGCGGCGCTCCGGGCGTCACGCGGGTTTCGAAGTAGTAGATCTCCTCGAGGCTGGTCTCGCCGTCCTTTTCCTCATCGTGCTTGTGCGGGGGATAGGAGGACCAGTTTCCGGCCGGGGTGAGGACCTCGCAGACGATGAAACGGTCCGCCTCCAGCGCGGCGGGGGTGCCAAAATTGTGCACCTGGCGGGAGCAGTTGCCTGCTCCACGCAGTTCCACCGGCGTCTCGGCGGCGGTGATGAGGCGGGTCGGGTAGGAGGCTTTGGCCGGGGCGGTGGCTACCGCCACGCGTCCGCCGTCGGCCGAGGTGATGGTCACTGCCTTGGCGGCTCCGGTGTAGAGCACATCGCTGGGGCCGCTGAAGACGCTGTCCCGACCGGCCAGGGGATAGTCCTGCCCGTCCACGGTCGCCACAAAGGAGCCGTTGAGCGGGATCACGATGCGTTCCTCCGCCGCGGCGTCCAGCGCGACGGCGCCGCCGGCCGCCAGTGTGGCGACCTTCAGCCCGGTGTGCGCCCAGCCGTCCACCTCCAGTCCCGAATCTGACGTCCCGATGGAAATGTCCCACTTGCCTTCGGCGGCGGTGCCGAGCGGATAGACCCAGTTGGCCATGGAAGCTGCCCTTTCGTTGTCGCGCCGGAGGAAGGCGCGTGTGTTGTGCGGGGGTGGAGCCGGTGGCGCCCGTCGCTGAACTCTTATCTTTGAACCAGTGTCATTTCGAAGCTGTAGGAATCCGCCCGGTAGACGTGGTGGCCGGTTTCCACATTGCGTCCGGTGTCGTCCACGGCGGTCCGCTCCATGGTGACCAGGGCGGAGCCGGGCGTGGTCTCGAGCAGCGGCGCCTGGTAGTCGTTGGCGATCATGGCGCCGATCCGCTGCGAGGCGAGGCGGAAGTTCACGCCGCCGTTGCGCAGGATGGCGTAGAGGCCCTGCGAACCCAGGCTCGCCTCGTCGATGGCCGTGATGTCGTCCCGCACCCAGTTCTCCATCAGGGCCAGCGGCTTGCCGCCCACTTTCCGGAGCCTGGTGAAGTGGTAGACCTTGGCGCCGGCCGGAAGGTGCAGTGCTGTCCGGGTCACGGCGTCCGCCTCCTCGTGCGAGAAGCTGAGCACGTCGGTGGTGGGCTTGCTGCCGTTGTTGCTGAGGTCGTCGTAGAGGCTGGACAGTTCCAGCGGGCGGCGGACCTGGCTGGAGACCACCTGGGTGCCGACGCCGCGCTTGCGGACCAGCAGGCCGGAGCGGACCAGCTCATCCATGGCTTTGCGCATGGTGGGCCGGGAAAGGTTCAGCTGGGCGGCCAGGTCGATCTCATTTTCCAGCCGGCTGCCGGGTTCCAGCAGCCCCGTGTGTATCGCGGCCTCGATGCCCTGCACCACTTGGTGGTACAGCGGCACTGGGGAAGAGCGGTCGATCCGCAGATTAAGTTGATTCGTCACTGGGCGTGCTCCCTTGTGCTCCGCGGCGGCCGAAGTGCCGGCCTATCCGCGCATGTCAGGCTATGTTCGCTTGATAGGACATACTGCCTTTTTCTGATAGTAGCAGGGCCGCCACGGGCAGCCAAGGGCCACCCTGAGGGGCCGGGGGTGTAGGGGCCGGGCGGACGCGTTCGGCATGGTCAGGTCCGAAAATTTGTCGACTCTTCGGCATTGTATTACGTCAAAACATCCTAATGTCAGGACAAACTATTGACAACTGTGATTGGAGTCACCATGATCGGTTGTAGATGGCTCATGGACCGACGCGATGAAGCGGCCGGCGTGGCCCGGAATCAAAGGAGATTGATCGTGACCAAGTTCTCGTGGCGGAAGGCGACCCTCGTGGCGGCCGTTGTACCCATGCTGGCCCTGAGCGCGTGTTCCAGCACCGGCGGGAAGCCCGCAGACTCAGGCAATGCGGCTGGCGGAGGCCAAGTTGCCACTACAGACCGGATCAAGATCGCCCTGATCACCCATGCAGCAGCAGGTGACACCTTCTGGGACATTGTTCGCAAGGGCGCCGAGGAAGCATCGGCGAAGGACAACGTTGAGCTCCTCTACACGTCGGATCCCGAAGCCGGGCGCCAGGCCCAACTCATCCAGCAGGCTATCGACCAGAAGGTCGACGGCATCGCGGTCACGCTCGCCAAGCCTGAAGCCCTCAAAGACGTCCTGAAGAAGGCCACGGACGCCGGCATCCCCATTGTGAGCCTCAACGCCGGCGAAGGGGTCTCCCAGGCGCTCGGAGCCTTCACCCACTTCGGCTCCAACGAGCAGCTCGCCGGTGAGGCAGTCGGCACCCGGCTCGCGGCAGAGAACTTCAAGCACCCGGTCTGCGTGATTCAGGAACAGGGCCACGTGGGACTTGAAGCACGCTGCGCGGGCGTCAAGGCGAAGGTGCCTGGAACGGAGATCCTTTACGTCGATGGCAAGGATATGACCTCCGTTCAGTCCACCGCGACGGCCAAGCTCCAGGCTTCCAAGGACGCCGACGTCATCATCGGCCTCGGCGCCCCCATCACGCTGACTCTCCTCAAGTCGGTCACCGACGCCGGCAGCTCTGCCAAGGTTGCAAGTTTCGACCTGAACGCGGATCTCGCCCAGAAGATCGCGGATGGTGCAGTTCTGTTCACCGTGGACCAGCAGCCGTGGCTGCAGGGCTACGGAGCCGTCGACGCCATCTGGCAGAACAAGCGCGGCGGCTTCAAGATCGGCGGCGGCCAGCCTGTGCTGACGGGCCCGGCGGTCATCGACAAATCAAATGCGGCCGATGTCCTGACCTTCGCCCAGCAGGGCGTCCGCTAACAGCCCGCTGGCCGGGCCGGTTCGCGCCGGCCCGGCAGCAAGGAGAATCATCATGACCATCACCCAGACAAAGACAAAGTCGCCGGCGCCCGATGAGCGCGTCGCCAAGCGCAGTCCGTTCCAGAAACTGCTCGGACGTCCCGAGGTCGGTGCCCTGGTAGGCGCGATCGTCCTCTTCATCTTCTTCGCGTTGGTGTCCCCGACCTTTACCCAGCCCGGTGCCCTGGCAACCATCCTGTACGGCAGTTCCACGATCGGGATCATGGCGGTGGGGGTGTCCTTGCTCATGATCGGCGGGGAGTTCGACCTCTCCACCGGTGTCGCGGTGATCACCTCGGCGCTGACGGCGTCGCTGTTTAGCTGGTACTTCACCACGAACGTCTGGGTCGGCGTCGCCCTGGCCCTGGTGGTCTCCTTGTCCATCGGGTTCATCAACGGGTGGATCCTGATCAAGACCAAGCTGCCGTCCTTCATCGTCACCCTGGCCACGTTCCTGATGCTGACCGGCCTGAACCTGGGCCTGACGCGCCTGATCGGCGGCTCCGTGTCCTCACCCTCGATCTCCAACATGGACGGCTTCGCCTCCGCCCGGGCGGTCTTCGCCTCCTCGGTGAACATCGGCGGCGTCGACATCAAAATCACCGTGTTCTACTGGTTTGCGCTGGTCGCGGTGGCCACCTGGGTGCTGATGCGGACCCGGGTCGGGAACTGGATCTTCGCCGTCGGCGGCGACGCGAACGCGGCCCGCGCCGTGGGTGTGCCGGTCAAGGCCACCAAGATCGGCCTGTTCATGGCCGTGGGCTTCTGCGCCTGGGTCCTGGGCATGCACAACCTCTTCGCCTTCGACACCGTGCAGTCCGGTGAGGGCGTGGGCAACGAGTTCCTCTACATCATCGCCGCGGTGATCGGCGGCTGCCTCCTCACCGGCGGCTACGGCTCGGCGATCGGCGGCGCGATCGGCGCGTTCATCTTCGGCATGGCCAACAAGGGCATCGTCTACGCCCAGTGGAACCCGGACTGGTTCAAGTTCTTCCTGGGCCTGATGCTGCTGCTGGCCACCATCGTCAACCTCATCGTCAAGCGCCGCGCGGAACTGAAGTAAAGGGGCCCGGAAAAATGAATGCCAAAGAGATCGACCAGCAAACGTTGCTCCAGAACGAAAAAGACCCACTCACCCACACCCCCGTGCACCTGCTCTCCCTCGACGGGGTCGCCAAGCACTACGGGAACATCATCGCCCTGTCCGATGTCACCATGGCAGTGGACAACGGCCGCGTCACCTGCGTGCTGGGCGATAACGGCGCGGGCAAGTCCACGCTGATCAAGATCATCGCCGGCCTGCACCAGCACGACGCCGGGATCCTGAAGGTCATGGGGGAGGAGCGGAAGTTCAGCTCGCCCCGTGACGCCCTCGATGTGGGCATCGCCACCGTCTACCAGGACCTCGCGGTGGTGCCGCTGATGCCGATCTGGCGGAACTTCTTCCTCGGCTCGGAACTGACCTCTGGATTCGGCCCGTTCAAGAGCATGGACGTCGAAAAGATGAAGGAGATCACGCTCAAGGAACTCGCCGCGATGGGCATCGACCTGCGCGACGTGGAGCAGCCCATCGGCCAGCTCTCCGGCGGTGAACGCCAGTGTGTCGCGATCGCCCGTGCCGTGTACTTCGGCGCGAAGGTCCTGATCCTGGATGAGCCCACCGCGGCCCTGGGCGTAAAGCAGTCCGGCGTGGTGCTCCGCTACATCCTGCAGGCCCGCGACCGCGGCCTCGGCGTCATCTTCATCACCCACAACCCGCACCACGCCTTCCCGGTCGGGGACCGCTTCCTGTTGCTCAAACGCGGCAAATCGATCGGCTACTACGACAAGAAGGACATCACCCTCGACGAACTCACGGCCCAAATGGCCGGCGGCGCCGAACTCGCCGAACTCGCCCACGAACTTGAACAACTCGGAGGCCACGGCGACGTGGTCAAGGAAGTCCAGAGCGAAGTCGCCGACGTGTCCCAGACCACCGGCAAGACCTACGAGTAACTGCCGTCCCAATTCCTGAAAGGACAAGCCTTTGGCTTACCTCAACCGCAACCCGTCCGACGTCGCCCTGCCCGTGCGGATCGGGCTCATCGGCTCGGGCTGGATGGGCGCCTTCCACGCCGAGAGCATCGCCCGCCGCGTCCCCGGTGCCGTCCTTGCCGCCATCGCGGATCCGAACCTTGAATCCGCCGAAGCGCTGGCCGGCGCGCTGGGCACCACGAAGGTGACCGCCGACGCCGCCGACCTCCTGGCCGACCCGGAGATTGACGCGGTCGTCATCGCCAGCCCCGCACGCTTCCACTCCGCCCTGATCAGCCAGGCCGCAGCCGCCGGAAAGCACGTCTTCTGTGAGAAGCCCGCGGGCCTGGGGCTCGAGGAGCTCGACGCGGCCCTGGCCGCCGTCGAAGCCGCCGGGGTGCACTTCCAGATCGGCTTCAACCGCCGGTACGCCGCGGACTTCCAAGCAGCCAAGAAGGACCTCGCCGCGGGAATCGCGGGGGAGCCGCAACTGCTGCGTTCGCTGACCCGGGACCCGGGCAGCGGAAGCATTGGCCACGCCGCAAGGATCCCGGCGTGGACCATCTTCCTCGAGACCCTGATCCACGACTTCGACACCCTGAACTGGTTCAACGAAGGCGCCGAACCCGTGGAGGTCTACGCCGTCGCGGACGCGCTGGTGGAACCGGGCCTGCGGGACCAGGGCTTCCTGGACACCGCCGTCGTGACCATCCGGTACAGCAACGGCGCAATCGCCGTCGCCGAGGCGAACTTCAGCGCACTGTACGGCTACGACATCCGTGGGGAGGTCTTCGGCTCGCGCGGCATGGTCCAGGCCGGCCGCGCCACCGAAACCGCCGCCCGCCGGTACACCGCCGAGGGGATGTCCGCCGACACCCCACGGCTGAACGTCGAGCTCTTCCGGCAGGCCTACACGGACGAGCTCGTGGACTTCGCCGACGCCGTGCGCGCCCGGCGCGACGGCCGCAGTGACGATACAGCGCCGGCGTCGAAGCCGTTCACGCTCACGCCGGGCGCCAATGACGCCCGGCGCGCACTGGCCATGGCGCTGGCCTGCATCGAGTCGGTCAAGCAGGGCACGCCGGTGGCCGTCAACGAGAGGGCGGTCCTCTGATGCGGCTCGCCGTCTGCGCTGAGATGGTCTTCACGGACCTGCCGTTCACGGAGCGGGTGCGCCGGCTCCACGAAGCCGGCTTCGACGTCGAGCTCTGGGACTCGCGGTCCAAAGACATCGGCGCGCTCAAGGCCACCGGGGCGGTGTTTTCGTCCATGACCGGATACATCTCCGGCAGCCTCGTGGATCCCGACACCGCGGACGACGTCGTGCGGACCGCCGAGTCCCTGATCCCTACTGCCCTGGAGCTTGGCGTCAGCCGGCTGGTGGTCCACCCGGCGGAACTCGTCGACGGCCATGCCGCCAGGCCGGTCTACCGGTCCAGCGGCCACATGTGGGCCACCGGCGCCCGGACCCTGGAACGGCTCGGGCAGCTCGGTGAGAAGTACGGGGTGACGTACTGCCTCGAGAACCTCAACACGATCCTGGATCACCCCGGTATCCCGCTGGCCCGGGCCAAGGACACCCTGGCGCTCGTGCAGGCCGCCGGGCACCCGAACGCCAGGCTCATGCTGGATCTGTACCACGCCCAAATGGGGGAGGGGAACCTGATCGAGCTCGTCCGCAGTGCCCTGCCGTACATCGGCGAAATCCAGGTGGCGGACGTTCCCGGCCGCTGTGAACCCGGAACCGGGGAAATCAACTATGCGGCCGTCGCCAGGGCGCTCGCGGAGGAAGGCTACGAAGGGACAGTGGGCATGGAAGCCTGGGCCAGTGGAGACAGTTACGCGGCCCTGGAGGCCTTCCGTTCAGCGTTCACCGTGACCGCCAAGGCAGCCGCATGAAGGACGTCGTTCTCGGACTCGTCGGGGTCGGGCGGATCGGCGTCATGCATGCCAACAACATCGCCGCCCTCAACGAGGTCATGAATCCGCAGGGCATCAACGTCCGGCTCCGGCTCACGGACGTCGCCGACGAGCATGCCCGGACGGTGGCCTCCGGTCTCGGCGCGGAATTCCTGCCGTCGGTGCAGGCGTTGCTTGGCTCCGGGCTCGACGGCCTGGTCATCGCCACCGGAACGGGAACCCACCCCGAACTCATCAAGGCGGGTGTGGACGCCGGGATCCCGGTCTTTTGCGAGAAGCCCGTAGCCCTGAACGTGACCGATGCCCTGCCGGTGCTCGACTACATCCGGGACCGGCAAGGCGTGGTCCAGATCGGGCATCAGCGCCGGTTCGACGCCGGCTACCTGGAAGCCCGCCGCGCCTACCAGGCCGGCGAGCTGGGCTGGATCCATTCCCTGCGCGCAGTCACCTGCGACATGACGCCGCCGCCGGTCGAGTTCCTGGCCGGCTCGGGCGGGTTGTTCCGGGACTGCTCGGTCCACGATTTCGACATCCTGCGCTGGCTCACGGGCCGCGAAATCGTCGAGGTGTACGCCAAAGGCTCCAACAACGGGGATCCGGCCATTGGCGAGGCCGGTGATGTGGATACGGCCCTGGCGCTGGTGACGTTCGACGACGGCACCGTGGGAACAGTTTCCGCCACCCGCTACAACGGGGCCGGCCACGACGTCCGGCTGGAAATCCAGGGCTCCCGGAGTTCGCTGATGGTGGGTCTGGACAACAAGGCGGCGCTGGCCTCCGCCGAAGCCGGGATCACGTTCCCCGCCGGGAAACCGCACCTGACGTTTGCCGAGCGGTTCGACCAGGCCTACCGCTCCGAGATGGYTGCCTTCGTGGAACTGATCCTTGGCCGCCGGGAGAACCCCTGCACCCCCGAAGACGCCGTGGCGGCGTCCCGGGTGGCCGATGCCGCGCAGGAATCGCTGGCCACCGGCGTGCCGGTCCGCGTGGCCCTGAGCGTCGCCAGGTGAGCGTGGCCCTGAGCGCGGCCGGCTGAGCGTCGCCGGGTGAGCGCGGCCTCGGGCGAGGCCACTGGCCCGGATCGAATGCAGTGAAACGGAAACCCCGGAGCCCAGGGCACCGGGGTTTCCGGTCTGATCTCAGGGCCGGGTTCGGCACACCTCCACGAAGGCCCGGAACGGCGCGAGCCGCTCCCCGGCGGGGAGTTCCAAGGCTTCGGGGTGCCACTGGACCGAGGCCACCCAGCGCTCCGGATCCTCCAGCGCCTCGACCGTCCCGTCCTCCGCCACGGCCGTCACCTGCAACCCACCGGCCACCCGGGCCACAGCCTGATGGTGACCCGAGGCGATCTTCACGCTTACGGCACCGGATCCGCTCCCGTACAGGGCGGCCACCTTGGAACCGGCCCCAACCGTCACCTCGTGCCAGGCCCACGGACCGGACCCGTGCGCCGGTGCGGGAACGCGGTGCGCCACCATTCCCGGCTCCATGTCCTGGACCAGGGTCCCGCCGTAGAGCACGTTGAGCAGCTGATGCCCACGGCAGATGCCCAGTACCGGCACCCCGGCATCGATCGCGTGCCGCGCCACCGCGAGGTCCAGCTCGTCCTGGGCATGGCTGACGTCGTAGCAGAGATCGGATTGTGTCTCGCCGTAGAGGCCGGGGGCGAGGTCGCCGCCGCCGGGAAGCACCACGCCGTCGAGAGACGCCAGCTTTGCCGCGGGACCGCCGTCGTGCATTCCGGCAGCGGTGAGCGGCACCGGTTCGGCGCCGCCCTCACGCAGCAACTCCACGATGTATCCGAACAATCCGTTGGCTTTCGCCACGCGCGGGTCCGGATCGGAGGAGCTGGTCAGGCGGACGGGAACGCCGATGCGCGGCCGGCCGCCAAGGAGGTTGCGGGAAGTCTGCATGCCTCATTCTGCAACATGATCCCGGACTAGGATTGCCAGATGAACGCCCGCTATCTTGTGTCCCGCAGCCGGTACATCGCCGCTGCCCCCAGTGCCATCTTCGACGTGCTCGCCACGCCCGCCCTTCACAGCGTGATTGACGGCTCGGGCACCGTCAAGGGCGCCCAGCCGCGCGGGCCCCGGCGGCTGTACCTCGGCGCCAGGTTCGGCATGCAAATGAACATGCGGGTGAACTACAAGATCCTCAATAGGGTCTGCGAGTTCGACGAAGGCCGCCGGATCGCGTGGCGGCACTTCTACGGCCACGCGTGGCGCTACCTGCTCGAACCATCCACTGGCCCTGACGGCACCGCCGGCACCTTGGTCACCGAACAATGGGACGCGCGGCCGGTCCGCGGCAAGAGCCTGCTCCGGCTGGCCGGCTACCTGCGCCGCCATCCGGCCAACCTGGAACAGACACTGGCCTTGCTCGACGCATACATGGCCGCGCACCCGGACTTGGGTAATGTGGATGGCAGCACGAAAGGCGACTGAAGGTGGGAACTGGGATGGGCCGCAGGACACTGGTCGACGATCTCGTCGACGGCCTGCTAAACGAAATCCTTGACGGAAAGCTCCAACCCCACAGCACGATTCCGCCGGAAGCAGACATCGCCAAGGCCTACGGCGTCAGCCGGCTGACCGTGCGCGAAGCCCTCAAGGCGCTCCGCGCACAAAACATCCTCTACGTGAAGGCCGGCAGGGGAACCTTCGTCAACCCCACGGACAACTGGACCGGCCTGGACGCGATCTTCAAGGCGGCCTCGCACGGCAACGCGGCCGAACAGGTCTCGGTGGGACTGATCGAGATGCGCCGCATGGTGGAGACCGGGGCAGCCGCGCTTGCCGCCAAACGCTACACCCCGGAGCACGCCGAGCGGATGCGCGAGTGCATTGAGGACATGAAGCGCTTCCACGAGTCAGGCGATCTGGACCGCTTCGTCGAAGCGGACATTGGCTTCCACGACGCCGTCCTGAGGGCTTCCGGCAACCCGTTCGTCCGTGCCCTGTTCGGCCAGCTGGGCCAGTTGCTGTACATCACCCGACGCGAAACGTCGGCTGTCGGCGTGATCCAGCAGCACGCCATCGATTACCACCAACGGGTTATGGACAGCATCCTCAGCGGTGACGCCGAGCGCTCGCGGCAGGCGATGGACGAGCACATGGACCAGACAAATGCTGACTACGAACGCTACGTGCGGGGCGCCAAGTCCTGACGTCCACCCCCGGGCTCTTGACGTAACCCGAATCACATTCTAGGATCGTGCCTAGTTCTTGAATCAGATGTCTGACATCTGACTCAACAAGATTCCTGCAGCACGCGCTTCCAAGCGGGCAGGATGACCTACCCCAATCCACCGATTTCCTGGCCCGGCACAGCCGCAGGGCAGGAAACCACGTAAGAAGGTCGATGATGACTTCATTAGCCCCCAAGTCTTCCGGACTCGGCGAACTGGGCGACCGCACGCTCCGTAAGGTCCGCCGCCGCGTCATGCCCCTGATTGTCCTGCTCTACTTCGTTGCCTACCTGGACCGCAACAACGTCGGATTCGCCAAGCTCACCATGAGCGAGGACATTGGCCTGAACGCCGCTGCCTACGGCCTTGGCGCCGGCATCTTCTTCCTCGGCTACGCCCTCCTCGAGGTTCCCAGCAACGCCGGCATGTACCGGTTCGGCGCCCGCAAGTGGCTGGCCCGCATCCTGATCACATGGGGCATCTTCGCCACCGCGATGTGCCTGGTCAACGGTGAAACCACCTACTACATCATCCGGTTCCTGCTCGGTGCCGCCGAGGCCGGATTCTTCCCGGCGATCCTGTTCTACCTGACGCTGTGGTTCCCCGCCGCGCAGCGCGTCACCGTGCTGGGCATCTTCATCCTCGCCCAGCCCGTATCCAATGCGCTGGGCGCCCCGGTCTCCGGGCTCCTGCTGCAGATGGACGGCATCATGGGCCTCCAGGGCTGGCAGTGGCTCTACATCATCGAAGGCATCCCGGCGATCGCCCTGGGACTGCTGACGCCCATCCTCATGACGGACCGCCCGCGGGACGCCAAATGGCTCAACGTCGACGAGCGCAACTGGCTCACCGCCACCATGGACGCCGAACTGGCGGCCAAGTCCCAGTCCGGGAAGCACAACTTCATGGCCGGGCTCAAGGACAAGCGCACCCTGGTCTACTCCGCCCTGTACTTCGGCCTGGTGTGCGGGATCTACGGTCTGGGCCTGTGGATGCCCACCATCGTCGCAGCCCTCGGCAAGTTCTCCACGGCTGAAGTCGGCTTCATCGTCTTCATCCCCTATGCCGTGGCCGCAGTATTCGTCTACTTCTGGAGCAAGCGCGCGGACCGGACCGGCAAGCGTGCCTGGCACTCAGCGGTCAGCATGGTGCTCGCGGGCGTTGGACTCCTCGCCGCCGGCTACCTGCTGCCCGTCAACCCGTTCCTCGCGATGGTCGGCCTGACGCTCTCGGCCATGGGGATCTACGGTGCCATTGCCCCGTTCCTCTCGATGCCCTCTGCCGCACTGACCGGTGCGGCCGCCGCTTCCGGCCTCGCCCTGGTGAACTCCCTCGGAAACCTCGGCGGCTTCGTCTCCCCGTACGCCGTCGGGCTCCTCAAGGACGCTACCGGCAGCAACCAAAGCGGGCTGCTGTTCCTCTCCCTCTGCCTGTGCCTCACCGCCGTGGCCACCTACCTGTATGCCCGTAAGCGCCCCGAAGGCGACGCCGCCCTGGACCCCGCGGTCGCAGCGGCCGCCGCCGTCGACACGGCCAAAGTACCCTGATCCCGAACTCCCTGAAGGAACCTTCGTCATGACATCAATTACCCCCTTCCCCACCGAACGCACCGTGGTCCTGACCGGCGCCGCGTCAGCCCGCGGCATCGGCCGCGCCGCCGCCGACCGCCTGGCCAGCGAGGGCTGGTCCATCGCAATCCTGGACATCAACGCCGAGGATGCTGCCGCGGCTGCCGCCGAAATCGGTTCCAACCGTGCCGTCAAGGCCATCGGCGTCGGCGCGGACGTCTCCGACGCCGCGTCGGTAGACCGGGCCATCACGGAAATCGAGGGCTCGCTGCCCCCGATCGTGGCCCTGGCCAACCTGGCCGGCATCAGTTCCCCGACGACGTTCATGGAAACCACTGTCGAAGAATGGGACAAGGTCTTCGCCATCAACATGCGCGGATCCTTCATCGTCTCCCAGCGGGTGCTCAAGGGCATGATCGAGCGCAAGCTCGGGCGGATCGTGAGCATCTCCTCGATTTCTGCCCAGCGGGGCGGCGGCACCTACTCCAAGGTCGCGTACAGCGCGTCCAAGGCCGGGATCATCGGTTTCACCCGCGCTCTGGCCCGCGAAGTGGGCGAATTCGGCGTCACCGTCAACGCCATCGCCCCCGGCCCCATCGACACCGACATCATGGGCGGAACGCTGAGCGAGGACCGCAAGGCGCAGATGTCCGAGGGCATCATGATGGGACGGGTCGGCAGCCGCGAGGAAGTGGCGGCCCTCATCGCCTTCCTGCTCGGGCCGGACGCCGGTTACATCACCGCGGCCACGTACGACATCAACGGCGGCCTCCAGGTCTCCTGACCGACCTCCCCCCACCCCGTTGCGCTATCACTTCCAGGCCTTAAAACCCCGGAATGGCCACCAAAAGTGATAGCGCAACGGGTGTCAGAGGTCCTTGCGGCACTGGGCGTGGCCGAGCTCGTAGAGCCCGTTCAGGTCGCCGTCGGCTAGCCCGTCCGGGGCTCCGATCTCCGGGTACATCAGCTGGGCCGGGTCATCGACATGCTCCAGGCCCATCACATGGCCGAGTTCGTGCAGGATCACGGCCGTGGCATAGGCCGCACCCTCGGACCGGTCCAGGTCTTCCGCGATTTGCGGGGCATCCAGTTCCAGGCTGCCGGTGACGAAGCTTTTGGGACCGTCGCCGAAACTGAAGTGGGTGCTGCCGCCGGTGCCGATCACCGGACCTTTGAGCTGCGGGGCCTGCTCCGGCGTGGTCCA
Source organism: Arthrobacter sp. P1_B3 (assembly GCF_056406615.1). Taxonomy (NCBI): domain Bacteria; kingdom Bacillati; phylum Actinomycetota; class Actinomycetes; order Micrococcales; family Micrococcaceae; genus Arthrobacter; species Arthrobacter sp. P1_B3. Next base: position 81,053 of record NZ_JBFTZV010000011.1, read on the forward strand.
GGCGATCAGCAGCGGCGCCCACCGGTCCCCGTAGAGATCCTTCTGGTAGGGCGCGCGGGTTGGCGAGGGCGACTCAAACGTGGGGCCGTCATTGATGAACGTGATCCCGGTAGCCTCCGAGATCGTCCGGATGGAGTCTTCCACGAGCCGCTCGGCGCCCTGCGGGGCCAGGGCGGCGTTGATGACGTAGTGCAGCGGCCGGCACGGCGAGTAACCCACCGGGGCGCCGTCGTCGTTCGTCGCGAGGAACTTATAGGAGGTGCTGGCCGCCTCCGGTTTCCGGGGCGTGCCGAGGGGCTGGTCCTGCTCCTCGAGCCCGGGCGGGGGAGTGTCCGTCCGGTCCCCTCCGGCCGGCACGGCAGGCTGGCCGGACTCCTGGCCGGACCGCGGCGCCACCGGCAGGTCACGGCCTGCGTTGTGCGTTCCGCGGTTGACCTCGAAGAGGCCCGTGAACCGGGGGTCGCCGTAGATTAGTCCGGCCGTGAGGAAGGCTCCGCCGGCGATTACTGCGGCGGCGGCAAGGTTTCTGACAACCCGCAGCGCCGTGGTGCCCCGGCTGTGCCGTGGCCCGCGGTCCCGAAAAACAGGATCGTCCACTAGCCAACCACAGCGCCAAAGGCCATGCCCAGCAAGTACGTCACGCCGGCGGCGCCCATGCCGATGGCCAGTTGGCGCAGGCCGCGGGTGGCGGGCGAAGTGCCCGAGAGCAGGCCCACGACACCACCAGTGAGCAGCAGTGCCAAGCCGACGAGGCCCGCGGAAACCAGCAGTGCGGCGAGTCCCGTCATGCCGAGCAGGAACGGGATGATGGGCACGATCGCACCGGAGGCGAAGAAGCAGAAGCTCGACGCCGCCGCGCCCCACGCGGTGCCGACTGCCTCGTGCTGGTCCCCGCTTTCGGGCAGTTCCGGCCGCAGGGACAGGCTCGGATCGCAGTCGCAGTCCAGCAGGCCCATCCGCTCCGCGACGCGGTGCTCTGCGGCCTCCCGGGACATGCCGCGGGCCAGGTAGACGAGCAGGAGTTCGTTGTGCTCGATGTCCAGCAGCGGCGCCGCCGCCAACGTGATCTGGGTGGGACGGGTCGCGGCGAGAAGCTCCCGCTGGGACCGCACGGAGATGAACTCGCCGGCCCCCATGGACAGTGCGCCGGCCAGCAGCCCGGCGACGCCGCTGAGCAGCACCACCTGGCTTCCCACGCCCGAGGCAGCCATGCCCATGACGAGGGACAGGTTGCTGACCAGCCCGTCGTTGGCGCCGAAGACGGCGGCCCGGAACGTTCCCGCCAGCCGGTTGCGGCCCCGGGTGGCCAGCCCGCGGACCACTTCTTCATGGATCTGCTCGTCGGCGACCATGGCCGGCGTGGCGAACGATTCAGTGGCGTACGGGGAGCGGCTCTCCGCCCGCTGGGCCAGGGCCAGGACGAAGACCGAGCCGAAGTGCCGGGCCAGGAAGCCCAGGAGGCGGCTCCGCAGTGAGGCATGCCGGTCCTTGCCGGCGTGCTCGCCCAGCAGCTGGAGCCAGTGTGCCTCATGGCGCCCCTCGGCCTCGGCCAGCGCCAGCAGGATGGCGCGCTCCTCGCCGGAGCGGTTCTGCGCGAGGTCCCGGTAGACGGCCGCCTCGGCACGCTCATCGGCGAGATACTGGCGCCAGCGCTTGACGTCCGCGGCGCTCGGTTCTGAACTCGGTTCTGAACTGGGAGCCGAGCTTGGTGCTGTGCTGGGAGTTGCGGCGGGGGCAGTGGCGGCGTGTGGCGGGGCGGGACGCGGATCCGTGCGGTCCGAAGAGGCTGGTGTCGGGTGTTGCTGCGAGGAATCGTTGCAGTCCGATTCGGTGTGCTGAGACACGAAAAACTCCTGGGTTTGGTCGGGCGTGGTCCGGCCCCATTGCGACTCCAGAGTACCCCGTAATTCCGCGCTTTTCCGGCTGGCCATCCTCAGCGGAAAGTTTAGGGAGGCCGTAACTGCCCTGCCGCGGCGGAGCCGTCCGCGGCTGCTTTCCGGCAGCAATTGTGGGCCCTTGACCGTCCGTGTCCGCGGTGTTCGAATGAAACCCAGGGCGGGGTCCCCGGGCCTCTGCCGCCACCGAAGCCGCACGGAGGTTGCACCATGGATAGCACCGCATCACATCCCATCCAGCCGGCCCGGGAGTCACTCGAGTCCGATCCCGCCTACGACTACGCCGAGGACGCGCCCGTCAGCGATGCCGCGGAGACCGAGGACGAGGAGCTTCTCGAAGAGGCCGATCGGCTCGTTCCCCTGGACGCGGAGGACTTCCTGGGCGACGAGAAGCCGGTGGTGCCCCTGGAAGGGGAAGAATTCCTTGAGCCGGAGGAGAATGAATGATTCGCCAAAGGCCTTAAAGTCCGACGGCGGTGCCTCCCCCTGCGAGGGGAGGCACCGCCGTCATTAACCCGCGGAAAGTAAACCAGCGGAACCTAGTGCGCCGGAACGGTAATCGATTCGTCCTCGGATGCCTCGCCGGCAACCCGCCGCTTCCAGTTCTTCATGACCGCGGGATCCGTCGGCTTGGTCAGCAGTGACACGGCGATGTAGACGATCGCCGAGGCCGCCAGGCCGAAGTAGATCGGCTCGTTGGCGTAGATGCCGTCCAGCGGTACCTCGGCGTTGATCTCCAGGACGATCATGGTGCCGAGGGTAATGACTGAACCCACGGCCATGGAAGCCGCTGCTGCGTGACCGGTGCCGCGCTTCCAGACCAGGCCGCCGAGAATGGCCACAAGGAGGCCGCCGACCAAGATGTCGTAGGCGATGGTAAGCGCCGCGACTACATCCTTGGTGATTACGGCGATGAGGATCGCCACGATGCCGAGCCCCAGGACCCACATGCGGTTGGCTTTGACGTCGTGCTCCGGGTTGTCCGTGTCGTCGGTGTTGATGTTCTTGCCGAACCAGCTGGCGACGAACGGCAGCACATCGGCGCGGGCCACCGTGGCGGCAGCGATCAGTGCGCCGGAGGCAGTGGACATCATGGCGGCGACGGCCGCGGCGAGCACCAGGCCGCCGATGCCGATCGGCAGGATCTGCGTGGCGACCTCGGCGTAGACAACGTCCTTGCCGAGGTTGGCGACGTCGATGTCCGGCAGCGCGACGCGGGCGCCGAGGCCGATCAGGGCGCCGGCCGCACCGTAGAGAATGCAGTAGACGCCGGCCGTGGCGCCGCCCCAGCGGGCAACTGTCGGGGTCTTGGCGGTGAAGACGCGCTGCCAGATGTCCTGGCCGATCAGCAGGCCCAGGGTGTAGACGACGAAATAGGTGATGATCGTCTGGACGCCGATGCCGTCAATCTGGAAGAAACTGGCGTCGACACGGGCACGGATGCCGTCGAGTCCGCCGGCGGCGTTGAGCGTGAAGGGCAGCATCAGGACGAAGATACCGACCGTCTTGATGACGAACTGGACCTGGTCCGCCAGGGTGATGGACCACATGCCGCCGATGGTCGAGTAAATCAGCACGATTGAGCCACCGACGGCGATGGCGAGGGCGCGGTCCCAGCCGAAGAGCACCACGAAGATGGTGGCGTACGCGCTGGTGGAGGTGGCGCACAGCATCAGCGTGTAGGCGAGCATGACGATGCCGGAAGTCTGCGTGGACTTGCTGCCATAACGCAGGGTCAGCATCTGCGAAACCGTGTAGATCTTGAGCTTCTGGATGGTGGGGGCGAAGAGCAGGCTCAGCAGCAGCACGCCGGCGCCGATTGCGACCACGAGCCACATGCCGGAGATGCCGAACTTGTAGCCAAGGCCCACACCGCCGACGGTGGAGGCGCCGCCCAGGACGACGGCGGCCATGGTGCCGGTGTAGAGGAACGGGCCGAGGCGCCGACCGGCGACGAGGAAGTCGCTATTGTTCTTGGTGCGGGACTTGCCCCACCATCCGAACGCCAGCATGGCGGCCAGGTACACCACCACGATTGCGATGTTGACGAAACTTGCGTCCATTATGGGGCTCCTTGGAGCTGGTTGGCAGCGGGATGCGGGCATTGCCGGGCCTCAACAGTGTGTTCGGCAAGGCTGCTGCTGCGTGAAGTGGTTGGAGGAGGATGTCCGTCGGAACCTCCGGTATTGCCTAATAGGCAACACATGTTGCCCAAAAGAGTATGTTGTGACCCCGGTAACAGTCAAGGCGCAGTACGTGCCGCCGCCGCATCCGCGTCACGAAGGCCTGCTCCCGCTAGGATTGCTCCAATGATGGGGCCAAGCGGCCGGCCGTGAAAGGTTCCTAGATGAAGGCTCTACCAGTTGAACCGAGCAATGTTCCCGTTGCCATCGGTTCACGGATCCGCGCCGCCAGGCAGTCCCAGCGGCTCACCATTGAACAGGTCGCAGATGCCACCGGGCTCACCAAGGGATTCCTCAGCCGGGTCGAGCGGGACCTCACCTCGCCCTCGGTAGCCTCCCTGGTGACGCTGTGCCAGGTCCTGTCCATCTCGATCGGCGACCTCTTTGCCGCCCCCGAAACGCACCTCACGAAGCAGAACGAAGGCCCCCGGATCTCCCTCGGCGGCGAGGGGATCGTCGAGCGGCTGCTGACCGCGCGCTCCGAGCGCCGCGTCCAGATCATCCAGGCGGTGATCGAGCCGCGCGGGCGCGGCGAGTCCGAACTCTACGCCGTGGACTGCGATGTCGACGTCCTGCATGTGGTCAAGGGCAGCATCCGGCTGATCCTGACCAACGAGGAATTCGAGCTCAGCACCGGGGACACCGTGACGTTCCCCGGCCGGGAACCACACACCTGGGTCAATCCCACGGACGACGCCGTCGAGGTGCTGTGGGTGCTGGTGCCTGCCGCCAGCCGCTGAGGGCGGGGCCGCAATGCAACCACCGCAAACGTAACCACGCCAATGTAACCACTCCGCGCAATCCGGAAATGTACAGAACGAGCGGATGCCGCTCGCGTCAGTTTCAACTGGGGGATTCCATGAACCGCAAGAACATCTTTCTGTCCCTGTCGCTGGCCGCCGTGCTCGCGGCCGCCCTTGGCCTCAGCTCGTGCGCCGCGGCCGGCCAGCGTGCCGGCGAGACCGGAACCGGCCCTGCCAGCGCCGCAACGACCGCCCCGGCGCAACAGGAATCCGGCCCGGCGGCATCAGCCGCGTCCTCCACCGCTGCAGCCACGCCCGGACCCACCTCCGGCACTCCCGTCCCGGCCACGCCGACGGCCAGCGCGGTGGCCGGCGGGAAAACCTTTACTTTCCCGGACGGGCATCTGTCCTTTTCGTATCCGAGTGACTGGTCCATCCGGACAGTGGGCTCAGCCAAGAACGCCGGCAAGTTGCAGGGCGTGCAAGCGGTCATCGCCGACGCCACGGGCAACGAACTGGCTTCCATCATCAGCAGCACCAGCGCCAGCAACGCTTCGGGCCCGGTGGCCCGCACCGTGCTGGACGCCGCTCCGGTGCCGGGGCTGAAAGATATGGACGGTGAACAGCTGGCCTTCGGCTTCGCGTTTGATTCCTTCGCCGATCAGTCCGACTTCCACATGAGCGTGCGCAAGCAGCGCGACTTTACGCCGCCGGTCTCTGACTCCGGCTCCGCCTACGTCAGCTTTGCCAACGGCGGGGCCGAGGCCAAAGTGCTCTTCGGCAGCCCTGCGTTCGCCTCCGTCGACGCCGCCAAGGCCTGGATGACCACGGAGCAGTACAGCCAGCTCAAGCGCCTGCTGCTCAGCCTCAAGTACAGCTGACCCCCCGTTCCTGCGCGAGATTGGCCTGGGTGAGACTTGCGTCACATTCCGGCAATCTGCCGGAAACGGCAAATTAATGCCCGGGGCCGTCGCGTAACGTGCCAGCAAGAATCGGAAAGCCTTCCAGAAACACGCCGTGGGTAGCGTCATCTGCGGGGGGACGTACAACCGTCCCGAACGTCACATGGTCTCGCCGAATCGGCGCCCTCGGAGCGCCGGCACTCGAGGAAGGCTCCCGCTATGAAGTTCTCTGTGCTTGCAGTAGGAATGGCAGCAGATCCGCAGGTCCTTGACCCCGGATCGACCGCGTGGATGCTCACGGCGTCCGCCCTCGTCCTCCTGATGACCCCCGGGCTTGCGTTCTTCTACGGCGGGCTCGTCAGGATGAAGTCCGTCCTCAACATCATGATGATGAGCTTCGGCGCCATGGGCGTGGTGGGCGTCGTCTGGGCCCTGTGGGGCTACGGACTGGCGTTCGGCCCGGATGCGTTGGGCGGATTCGTCGGGGATCCCTTCACTAATTTCGGTCTGAACGGGCTGACCACCAGCATCGGCACCAAGGCGGCGGGCCTGCCGGACATGATCTTCGTCGGCTTCCAGGCCACGTTCGCCATCATCACCGTTGCGCTGATCAGCGGGGCGGTGGCCGAGCGCGTCAGGTTTGGACCCTGGCTGCTCTTTGCCGCCCTCTGGGTCACACTCGTCTACGCGCCGATCGCGCACTGGGTCTGGGGCGGCGGCCTGTTTGGGCCCACCGGCCTCATTGGCAGCAAGATCTCGGCCCTCGACTTCGCCGGCGGCACAGTGGTCCACATGAACGCCGGCATAGCCGGACTCATGCTGGCAGTGGTTCTGGGCAAGCGGCTCGGTTTCATGAAAGACCCCAACATCCGCCCGCACAACCTGCCGTTCGTCATGCTCGGCGCAGGGCTGCTCTGGTTCGGCTGGTTCGGCTTCAACGCCGGCTCGGAACTCGCCGCCGACGCCACGGCCGCCCTGGCCTGGACCAACACCCTGCTTGCCACCAGCGCCGCCCTGCTGGGCTGGCTGCTCGTGGAGCGGCTGCGCGACGGGCACGCCACCTCGCTCGGAGCCGCCTCGGGTGCCGTCGCGGGACTCGTGGCAGTCACCCCGGCCTGTGGGTTCATCGACCCTGTCGGGGCCATCCTGATCGGCGCGATCGCCGGAGCCGTCTGCGCGCTCGCCGTCGGGCTGAAGTTCAAGATCGGACTCGACGACTCCCTGGACGTCGTGGCCGTGCACTTCGTTGGCGGCCTCTGGGGGACCCTGGCTCTCGGATTCTTCGCACTTCCGTCCGCCAAGACCGGCGGCGGCCTCTTCTACGGCGGCGGCCTGGCGCAGTTCTGGCCTCAGATCCTCACCGCGCTCATTGTCACGGCATGGAGCGCCGCCATGACCACGCTGATTGGCTTCGCGATCCACAAGAGCATCGGCATGCGCGTTTCCGAGGCCGACGAGCTCTCCGGCATCGACGTGACGGAACACGCCGAAACGGCGTACGAACTCCTCATGGTTGGCGGCAGCTTCCACCCCGGTGACCCGCATGCCAGGGCTGATGCTGCCCACGCCCAGGCCGATGCCCACGCCGAGGCCGAGGGTGGGGCCGCCCTCGCCGAAGGTGAGGCCGCCCGCGGCAGGGTGTCGTCATGAAGCTCGTCACGGCCATTGTGCGGCCTGAGCGGGTCGACGCCGTCAGCGCGGCCCTGGAACGGTCCGGAGTCAACGGCCTGACCGTGAGTCAGGCCAGCGGTTATGGCCGGCAGCGGGGCCACACCGAGGTGTACCGGGGTGCCGAGTACAGCTCGGACCTGCTGCCCAAAGTGCGGCTGGAAGTCCTGGTCAACGAGGACGCCCTCGGCGCCGTCATGGCCGCCATCGAAGAGGGCGGCCGCACCGGCCGTTTCGGCGACGGCAAGATCTGGATTATGGATGTGCGCGACGCCGTCCGCGTCCGGACGGGGGAGCGGGGCGCCTCTGCTATCGCGTGAGGCTGGCCATCGTGGGAGGCCTGCCACTATGAGGCCTTTGGTAAACAAATGATGCGCAATGCGAAACTTCGAGTGTATGATGGTTGTCACAACCGTCGGTCAATCCTCGAAGGAGAGGCTTCTTTTGGAAGAGCTGCGCATCGAGGCCAATGGCAACCTTGGCCCCATCGATTCATCCCGCGTCCCACGCTACGCCGGGGCTGCCACATATGCCCGCCTGCCGCGCCTGGACCAAGTGGCCAAGGCTGATGTCACGGTGGTCGGCGTGCCGTTCGACTCCGGCGTCTCCTACCGCCCCGGCGCCCGCTTCGGGGCCAACCACATCCGCGAGGCCAGCCGCCTGCTGCGGCCGTATAACCCGGCATGGGACGTCAGCCCCTTCGAGAACATCCAGGTGGCCGACGCCGGCGACATGGCCGTCAACCCGTTCAACATCAACGACGCCATCGAAACCATCCAGCAGAACGCCCTGGACCTGACGGCGTCCGGCAGCAAGCTGCTGACCCTCGGCGGCGACCACACCATCGCCCTGCCGCTATTGCGCGCCGCCGCCGAGCGCGCCGGCGGCCCCATTGCCATGCTGCACTTCGATGCGCACCTGGACACCTGGGACACCTACTTCGGCGCCGAGTATACCCACGGCACACCCTTCCGCCGCGCCGTCGAGGAAGGCATCCTGGACACCGAGGCCATCAGCCACATCGGCACCCGCGGTCCGCTCTACGGCAAGAAGGACCTCGACGACGACCACCGCTTCGGCTTCGGCATCGTCACCTCCGCCGACGTCTACTACCAGGGTGTCCTGGAGACGGTGGCCAAGGTCCGGGACCGGATCGGGAACCGCCCGCTCTACATTTCGGTGGACATCGACGTCCTTGACCCCGCGCATGCGCCGGGCACCGGCACGCCGGAAGCCGGCGGCATCACCAGCCGCGAACTGCTGGAAATCATCCGCGGTTTCCGCGGCATGAACCTCGTCGGGGCCGACGTCGTCGAGGTTGCCCCGGCGTACGACCACGCCGAGATCACCGGCGTGGCGGCAAGCCACGTCGCCTACGAACTCGTGACGCTGATGGCGGACCGCGCCGTCGAAGGGGACCGCTTCGGCACCCCGAACGGCTACGCGGCCCAGGCCCTCGGCCAGGAATCCCGCCGCCCCGCCGGCTTCGGCTCCCCGGTGGCTTCACGATGACCGGCGTGCGCAACGGTGGAGACCTCGTCGTCGAGACCCTTGAGGCGCTCGGCGCCAAGACGGTCTTCGGTATCCCGGGCCAGCACGCCCTGGGCCTGTTCGACGCGATGGGCCGCGGGAACCTGCACTTCGTCTCCTCCCGGGTCGAGAACAACTCGGCGTTCGCCGCGGACGGGTACTCCCGCGCCACCGGCGAGGTCGGCGTGCTGTTCCTGTCCACCGGCCCGGGCGCGCTGACGTCCCTGGCCGGGCTGCAGGAGGCCTACGCCACGGGCGTGCCCATGGTGGTTGTGGCGAGCCAGATCCCGCTCGAGGGCCTCGGCGCGCGCCGCAAAGGCATGTTGCACCAGCTCGATGACCAGAAGGCCTCGGCCGCGAACGTCACCAAGTCCCAGCGCCTGATCCAGCACGCCTCCGGCATTCCCTCCGCCATCCAGGATGCCTGGACCGAGGCGATCTCCTCGCCGCAGGGCCCGGTCTGGCTGGAAATCCCGCAGAACGTTCTGCTGGACCCCATCATGGTGCCTCCGGTGGAGGACGCCCTCGCCGAAGCGGCTGACAACCCGCCCCGGGTGGAGCTGGTCCGCGAAGCCGTGAAATGGCTCTCGACGGCGGAACGTCCCGCCATCATCGCCGGCGGCGGCACCCGCCGTGGCCGCGCCGAGCAGTCGCTGCTTTCGATTGCTGAGAAGCTGCGCGCGCCGGTGATCTGCACGCCGGGGGGCAACGGCGCGTTCCCCTGGAACCATGAGCTCTCGCTGCAGTCCTGGATCGAGGACCAGTACATGACGGAGGTGCTCGAGGACGCCGACGTGCTGATCGTCATCGGCTCCTCCCTGGGCGAGGTCACGTCCAACTACTTCACCTTTGAACCGCGCGGCCGGATCATCCAGATCGACGCCGAACCCCGGGTCCTGGAGTCCAACCGCCCCGGGCTGGGTATCCGTGCCGACGCCGGCCAGGCCCTCGCCGCCCTCGACGCCGCCCTGATCGAACCGCACGGCGAACGCGCCGACTGGCACGGCACAGCTCCCGAGACGCTCGTCAAGGACACCCTGGCGAAGGTCACGGCCCGGCTCGAGTCCCAGGACCTCGGCAAGGAACTGAAGTTCATGGCCGATATCCGCGAGGCCGTTCCCGCGGGCATGCAGACGTTCTGGGACATGACCATCTCCGCCTACTGGGGCTGGAGCTGCTGGGATGCCCGTGAGGGCCAGTTCCACTCCGCGCAGGGCGCCGGCGGGCTGGGCTTCGGCTTCCCCGCGGCGATCGGCGGCGCCGTCGGGCTCGAAACCACCGGCACGCCCGGCGGCGCATCTGCCGGACACGCCAGAGTGCTGGCCGTCTCCGGCGACGGCTCGGCCATGTACTCCATCTCCGAACTCGCCACTGCCAAGCAGCACAACGTCCCGGTCACCTGGCTGATCGTGGACGACGGCGGCTACGGCATCCTGCGCGAATACATGGTGGGCGCGTTCGGCAAGGCCACGGCCACCGAGCTCGCCCGGCCCGACTTCGTCAAGCTGGCCGAAGCCTTCGGTGTGCCGGCCGTGCGGGTGGCCCCCGAGGATGTCGGGGACGCCCTGAAGGCCGGCTTCGCCGCGGACGGCCCCAACGTCGTCGTCGTCGAAACCCTGCTCAAGATGTTCGGCCCCACCCACCTGGCCACGTAGTCGGCCCGGGCGACACCACCCTAAACAACACAGCACAGCACCGCACTGCAACAGCGGACCGGCCGGGTCTGCCCCTCACCTTGATGGGCAGGCCCGGCCGGTCCGTTTTTGACTTTAAGTGCCCTTTCGGGGCCGTGCGGCACCTCCCACGAGAGAGTTAGTTTCCCGAAGTAACCAATTTAGTATATAGTTGCCTGGGGCAAACAAAAGAGGGGTGTCCAACATGTCAGTCGAACCCAACGCTGCAGCCAAACTCGTCTACCAGATCTTCGACCTCCAGCGCGCGGTCCGCTGCGTTGCCGCGGCCAGCCTGCGCGGCCAGGACACCGGAGTGGCACTTCAGGGCGTTCTTCGCTTTGTGGGGGAGGGCGAATCCCGGGCCACGCATCTTGCGGAGCGGCTCGGCGTCAGCGCACCTGTCCTTAGCCGGCACATCGCCGATCTCGAAGAGCACGGTTACGTGGTCCGCCGCCCGGACCCCGAAGACGGCCGCGCGCAACTGATCGCCCTCTCCGCCACCGGCGCGGAGAAACTGCGCATCATCGAGGACCAGCGGACGGCCACCCTCCAGGGCTTGCTGCAGGACTGGAGCCAGGACGACGTCGAACTGACGGCGCGCACCCTCGAAAAACTTGCTGAGTCCCTGAGGACCTCAGCCCGGGCAACGACGGCCGGACCCACGAATACGACCGAAATTGTTGAGGAGTAGATATATGGCTAGCCACGCCGCCGCCACGGGACCGTCCCCGGCCCCGTCGGACCTTCACCCGAGGGCGCCCCGTGCATCCCAGCCCGCCGCAGAACCTGCCGCGATGACCCACCGCCAGATCATGGAAGCGCTCACCGGACTGCTGGCGGCGTTCTTCACCGCCATCCTGAGCAGCACGATCGTTGCCAACGCGCTGCCCACCATCATGTCCGAGCTCAAGGGCACCCAGACGGACTTCGCCTGGGTGATCACGGCCGCGCTCCTGGCCAACGCGGCCACCACCCCGATCTGGGGCAAGCTGGCGGACCTCTTCAACAAGAAGGTCCTCGTCCAGCTGAGCATCGTGATCTTCGTGGCCGGCTCCGTCATGGCCGGCCTGTCCGAGACCATCCCGCTGCTGCTGACCGCCCGTGTCATCCAGGGCATCGCCATGGGCGGCCTCACCGCCCTGGCCCAGGCCATCATCGGCTCCATGATCCCGCCGCGCGACCGCGGAAAGTACTCCGGCTACATGGGCGGCGTCATGGCCGTGGGCACGGCCGGCGGCCCGCTGCTCGGCGGCTTCATCGTCGACAGCCCGCTGGGCTGGCGCTGGACGTTCTTCGTCTGCGTCCCGCTCGCGGTGGTTGCGCTGATCCTGCTGCAGATCACCCTGAAGATCCAGCACGTCAAGCGCCCCGCCAAGATCGACTGGCTCGGCTCCATCCTGTTGACCTCCGGCGTCAGCCTGCTGCTCATCTGGGTTTCCTTCGCCGGCAACCCTGACTACTACGACTGGTGGTCGTGGCAGTCTGTGGCCATGGTGGGCGGCGGCGTCCTGCTCCTGGGCCTGCTGGTGCTGGTGGAATCCCGGGTGGCCCAGCCCATCATCCCGCTCAAGATCATCTCGGAGCGGACCACCGCCCTCGCGATCCTCGCCTCGGTGGCCGTCGGCGTGGGCATGTTCGGTTCCTCGACGTTCCTTGGCCAGTACTTCCAGGTGGCACGCGGTGCCACCCCCACCGAAGCCGGTCTCCTCACATTGCCCATGATCGCGGGCAACCTGATCGGTTCGGTCGCCTCGGGCATGCTCATCAGCCGCACCGGCAAGTGGAAGCGCTACCTGGTGGCCGGCGCCATCCTGCTGATCGGCGGCCTCGGCCTGGCCGGCAGCATGGATCACACCACTGACCTGTTTCTGACCGGAATCTATACGGCCATCCTCGGCGTGGGTCTGGGCCTGCTGATGCAGAACCTCGTCCTCGCCGTCCAGAACACGGTCCAGGCCAAGGACATCGGCACGGCCAGCGCCTCGGTCGCCTTCTTCCGGTCCGTCGGCGGAGCAATCGGCGTCTCGGTCCTCGGCGCCGTGCTGGGCAACCGGGTCAAGGAGCTGGCCGTGGAGGGACTCGCCTCCGCCGGAATCCAGGTTCCGGCCGGATCGACGGGTGCAAGCATGGACCTCAAGGACATGCCGGCACCGATCCGCGACATCATGCGGGCCGCCTACGGCGACGCGATCGCCGAGGTCTTCCTGATCTCTGCAATCATCGGCCTCGTTGCGCTGGTCGCCATCTTGTTCATCAAGGAACGCCCGCTGCGGCGCACCGTCGATATCCGTCCGGAGTCCGCAGAGCACGCAGGGGACGCCGCCACCGGCGCTGCTGCGGCCGCCGCCGGTGGCGCCACCGCCGCAACTGCTTGGGGGAACAACCCGAACGACGCCGTCAAGACAGCTTCCTCCGCCAACGGCACCGGCATCGTGGACCTGGACCGGGAATTCATCGAGGTGCTCAGCCGGGAGCGCGCCGAATCCCGCTTCCCTGATGCCGCCCGCCGGGAAGCCGACCTTGGCTTCAGGACCGGCGGTGGCTCCGGCCGCGATTCCGGTCCGGCGGGGTCCGGAGCGGCGGACTTCGGTGCGGAGCGGGCAGCCGAGAGGGAGGGTGTCCGCCAGCGGGCCCGTACCTTGGTGGCCGACGACCGGACCGAGGCCGCCGACGTCGTACCCGTGATGCTGCGGACCCAGCAGTTGCTGGCGGAGCAGCAACTGCAACTGGCGGACGCGCTGCGCGCCGTGCACGAGCACGCCGCAGAGCAGCGAGCGGTCGCCGCGGAACAGGCCCGGGTTGCCGAAGAGCTCACGGTCCTGCGCCGGCAGCTTGCCAAACAGCGCAAGATGCAGCGCGCGGCTGCCGACTACATCGCTACCCACGGCCGGCACCGCACCGAGTAGGGTCCGACTGTGCCCGCGCCGGCACCGCCGGACTGCGCACCGCCGGTGCCGGATCCCAGGGGCCCGTCTCCCAAGGTCCGTCTGCCGGATCGGATCCCAGAGGCCCCGCGGCCGCCCCAACGGCGGCCGCGGGGTCTCTGCGCGGCCTCCGTTAGCGCGGCAAGGCCGCGGCCGGCTGCAGGCAGGCGTGAAAGTACTCCGTTTGGATGATATTCAGCGTTCCGTGTTCCACGCGGGCGGGGGATTTCGTAGGGTTGGGTGGCTAAGGCTGTCGGCCCCAACGGATAGTCTTCAATCAGCTTTTCAACTCACTTCATTATCCGGTCTTCGTATCGTCCGGTCTTCCCAAAGGACTCGTGGGCATGCTCGTCACCCTCATGCGGCGCTATTCCAAGCCGTATCTGCCATACATCGCGGCTGTGGTCATCTTTCAACTGGCTTCGACCATCGCGGCGCTGTACCTCCCCAGCCTCAATGCCCAGATCATCGACGAGGGCGTTTCCCGCGGCGACACGGACTACATCTGGCGCACCGGCGGCGTCATGCTCGGCGTCTCCCTGATCCAGGTGGCCACCGCGATCGCCGGCGTCTACTTCGGTTCGAAGGCCGCGATGGCGTTCGGCCGTGACCTGCGCCGCGGCGTCTTCCGCAAGGTCAGCAGCTTCTCGGCCCGGGACGTCAACGTCTTCGGCGCGCCCACCCTGATCACGCGTGGCACCAACGATGTGCAGCAGGTCCAGATGCTCATGCTCATGGCGCTGAACTTCATGGTGGCCACGCCCATCATGTGCATCGGCGGAATCTTCATGGCCCTGCGCGAGGACCTCAACCTGTCCTGGCTCGTCTGGGTTTCTGTGCCCCTGCTCGTAGTTGTGGTGGGCTACCTTGTGGTCCGGCTCATGCCGCTCTTCCGTTCCATGCAGGAGAAGATCGACCGGCTCAACGGTGTCCTCCGTGAGCAGATCATCGGCATCCGCGTGGTCCGGGCCTTCGTGCGCGAACCCCACGAGGCCGAGCGCTTCGGCGCGGCCAACAAGGACCTCACCGACGTCTCACTGAAGATCGGTTCGCTGTTCGTGCTGATGTTCCCCGCCATCGGCATGATCCTGCACGTCTCCACGGCCGCCGTGCTGTGGTTCGGTGGCCAGCGCGTCGATGCCGGCGAAATGCAGGTCGGCTCGCTGACGGCCTTCCTCCAGTACCTCTTGCAGATCCTCATGGCCGTCATGATGGGCACCTTCATGGCCATGATGATTCCCCGCGCCTCGGTCTGCGCCGACCGGATCGGTGAAGTGCTCGACGTCGAACCGACCATCCACGAAGCGCTCACCCCGGTGGCGCCGGCCGCGAGGGCCGGCCGCGTTGAATTCCGCAACGTGACCTTCGCCTACCCGGGTGCCGAGGCGCCCGTGCTGAGCAACATCAGCTTCACGGCAGAGCCCGGACAGACGGTGGCGATCATCGGCTCCACCGGGGCCGGCAAGTCGAGCCTGCTGGCCCTGCTGCCGCGGCTCTACGACGCCGAATCGGGCGAGGTCCTGCTCGACGGCGTCCCCGTCACCCAGTTGGACCGGGCCGAGATCACGCAGCGCGTGGCCATGGTGCCGCAACGGCCGTACCTGTTCTCCGGAACCATTGAGCATAACCTGCGCTTCGGCAAGCCCGAGGCCACGGACACGGACCTGTGGGAGGCCCTGGCCGTCGCCCAGGCCGCGGACTTCGTGCGCGAAAAGAAGGGCGGCCTCGCTTCACGGATCGCCCAGGGCGGCACTAACGTCTCCGGCGGCCAGCGGCAGCGGCTGTGCATCGCCCGCGCCCTCGTCACCGAGCCCAAGGTCTTCCTCTTCGACGACTCGTTCTCGGCCCTTGACGTCGCCACCGATGCCAGGCTCCGCCGGGCGCTCAAGGCCAAGACGGCCGATGCCACGGTGATCATCGTCGGCCAGCGCGTGTCCACCATCGCCGATGCGGACCAGATCCTCGTGCTGGACAACGGCAGGATCGTGGACCGCGGAACACATGAGGAACTGTTGGAAAGCTCCAGCACCTACCAGGAAATCGTCGAATCCCAGCTGAGCGCGGAGGCAGTGGCATGAGCACCAACGAGAAAGTCTCCACCACTTCGGCCGCAGCCGACACGACCGCAGCCGACACGACCGCAACCGACACCACCGCAACCGACACCACCGCGGCCACAACAGCCGCCCTTGATGTGACGGACGACGACTTCATCGAGGAGGAGTACACGCCCGGCGAAGCCGACGGCGGCATGTTCGGCGCCGTGCCGGCCAAGAAAGCCCAGCACTTCTGGCCCTCGGCCAAACGGCTCATGGGGCTGCTGAAGCCCGAGCGCGCCGGCATCATCGCTGTGCTCGCCATGGTGACGGTCGCCGTCGTCCTCAACGTCATTGCCCCGAGGATCCTGGGCCAGGCGATGGACGTGATCTTCGCCGGAGTAGTAGGCAAGCAGCTCCCGGCCGGTGCCACCAAGGAGCAGTTCATCGAAGGACTGCGCGCCCAGGGCCAGGACAACTTCGCCGACATGCTGGCCAAGATGGACGTAGTGCCGGGCGCGGGCATCGATTTCCAGAAGCTCGCGTTCCTCATCAGCGTGGTGCTGGTGATGTACTTCGTCGCCAACATCTTCCTGTGGCTCCAGGGGTATGTCCTCAACGTGCTTGTCATGCGCGTGGTCCGCACCCTGCGCGATGACACCGAGAAGAAACTGAACAAGCTCCCGCTGAACTACTTCGACACCCGCCAGCGCGGCGACATCCTCTCCCGCGTTACGAACGACGTCGACAACATCCAGCAGGCGCTCCAGCAGGCCTTCGCGCAGCTCGTGAACTCGGCCCTCACGGTCATCGGGATCGTGATCATGATGTTCATCGTGTCCTGGCAGCTGGCCCTGATCGCACTCGTCGCCCTGCCGCTCTCCGGCGTGGCCGCCGGCATCATCGGCGCCCGCAGCCAGAAGCTCTTCGCCGCCCAGTGGAAGAACACCGGCGAGCTCAACGGCCAGATTGAGGAATCCTTCTCCGGCCACGACCTCGTCCGCGTGTTCGGCCGCGACGCCGACATGCTGGCCCGCTTCGACGAGCGCAACGAGGAACTCTACAAGGCCAGCTTCGGAGCCCAGTTCGTCTCCGGCATGATCATGCCGGTCATGCAGTTTGTCTCCTATCTCAGCTATGTCGGAATCGCCGTCGTCGGTGGGCTGCGCGTGGCCTCGGGCGCTATGAGCCTGGGCGACGCCACGGCGTTCATCCAGTACTCGCGCGAGTTCACCCAGCCGCTGGGCCAGATGGCCGGCATGGCCAACATGCTGCAGTCCGGCGTCGCCTCCGCCGAGCGGGTCTTCGAATTCCTCGACGCCGACGAACAGGACGCCGAAACCGCCACCGAGCACCTCCCGGCCAAGACCGACGGACACGTCGAGTTCCAGCACGTCACCTTCAGCTACACGCCGGACAGGCCGCTGATCGAGGACCTGTCCTTCACGGCCGAGCCCGGACACACAGTGGCCATCGTGGGACCGACCGGGGCGGGCAAGACCACCCTGGTCAACCTCGTGATGCGCTTCTACGAACTGAACGCCGGCAGCATCACCCTGGACGGCGTGGACATCACCCGGCTGAGCCGTTCGGAGCTGCGCGCCAAGGTGGGCATGGTGCTGCAGGACGCCTGGCTGTTCGGCGGAACCATCTACGAAAACATCCGCTACGGCAAGCTGGACGCCACCGAGGACCAGATCATGGCGGCGGCCAAGGCCACGTTCGTGGACCGCTTCGTCCGCGCGCTGCCGGACGGCTACAACACGGTCATTGACGAAGAAGGCAACAACGTCAGCGCCGGCGAAAAGCAGCTGATCACCATTGCCCGGGCTTTCGTGGCGAACCCGTCGCTGCTGATCCTGGACGAGGCCACGAGTTCCGTGGACACCCGCACCGAAGCCCTGGTCCAGAAGGCCATGGCCGCGTTGCGCACCGAGCGCACCAGCTTCGTCATCGCCCACCGGCTCTCCACCATCCGGGACGCGGACACCATCCTGGTCATGGAGGACGGGCAGATCGTCGAACAGGGCCGGCACGCCCAGCTGCTGGCCATGCAGGGCGCGTACTACCGGCTGTACATGTCCCAGTTCGCCGGCGAGGACGCGGACGACGCCTTGTTGGATTCCGCGGAGGACGCGACGGCGGTGCACAGCTGAGCGCCGCCGGGCCCGCCGCTGGGGAGGGCACAGCGGGGGCGGGCACCCCCGGGGAGAGTGCAGGCATGGAGCCTCGGCGCCTCGAGGTGGAGGTGCCGATGCGCTGGAGCGACATGGATGCCTATGGGCACATCAACAACGTCCAGATTGTCCGGATCCTGGAGGAAGCGCGGATCGCGGCGTTCGGCCCGCCCCAGGGTCCAGGGCTACCGGGAACCGAACCCCTGGTGTCGCTCTTCAACGAAATCCCGGAAGGGACGCTGGCGCTCGTGGTCGAGCACAAGATCAGGTACGTCAAGACGCTGGAATACCGCAACGTGCCCGCCGTCGTCCAGCTGTGGATCGGGGCGGTCAAGGGCGCCAGCTTCGACATCCACTATCTGGTCCAGGATCCCGTCACGCGGGAGGACTGTGTCCGGGCCACGAGCCATCTGGCCTTCGTCAATGAGGCAACCGGCCGGGTGCTGCGGCTGACGCCGGAACAGAAGGAGAGGCTGGCCCCGTACACCCGCGCCCACCCGGTCCCATAGCCTCTACCCCGGTGCCGGTGGGGCTCCTAGAATGAACAATCCCGACGCTTCATTCCCGACGCTTAAGGAGCAGTGGTCGCTGTGAACATGGGCAAGAACGTGCACGGGAACATGCACACGAGGCACACACGCAAGAAGAAGTGGAGCGAACTCTCGCCGATGGCACGGTTCGGAACCATTGTCACGGCCACCGTTCAGCTGACGCTGCTCATCGCTGCCCAGCGGGATCTCTCGCGGCGGCCGGCCGGGGAGATCCGGGGCAGCAAGGCGCTGTGGCGGGTTGCCACCTTCGTGAACTTCATCGGCCCGGCCACGTATTTCACCGTCGGTGTGAAGCGCCGCCCTACCACGAAATCGGCCCCGCAGGCTGCCCGCGCGAGATTTACCGGACGGTAGCTTTGGGGCGGCGTTAAATGCGCGCGTTCAGTTTAAGCCTGTAAATTGAACGTATGACCCCAGCCAAGAAGCCTGCCCTGCACCGTGCCCTCGGTATCTCCAAGGAGATAGAAGACGCGGCGTGGTTTGTGCTGGGCCCGGGGTTGCTGGGCAAGGCGTCCGCCCTGGACGGCCGCACCAAAACCTGGTCGGTCCAGGCTGCCGCGGAGTTGCTGGAACGCCTCGAACGTGGCGTTCCCGACCCCAAAGCGCCGATGATGACCAACCTGCGTCAGAACCTGGAAGGTGCCACCCGCGGGGCGAAGCAACTGGCCGTGGAGCTGCTCTTCCTCCAGTCGCTGCCGCTGGCCCACGAGGTCAAGTCGCTGAAGGTCAAGCGGGCGCGCGTCGCCGAGGCGGCGTCCTGGCTGGAGCCTGCGCTGGAACTCCCGGACGAGCTCTACGCGGGAATGACGGACCACGGCGTGATCCGGGACCGCACCGCGGAATTCAACTGGACCATCTGGGACCACCTGAAATGGCTCTGCCGCTTCGTGCAGCACGTCGCACAGCGGCCGGCCCACGTCGTCCAGGCTGCGGTGAAGGATCCGCTGGCCTTCCACCGGCTGGTCGCCGGCACCCCGGATGACCAGCCGGCCATCCGCCGCAGCATTGAGTTCCTGGTCTGGCCGAGCTACTTCGAACCCGTTGTGGCCGATGTTGAACGGCAGGAGATCCGAGACGCCTTCGCTTCCCTGGTGGGCGGGGCCAAGGGGGACAGCGACGAGGACATTTCCGCCGACATCCACAGGATCCGCCTGCACCTGGACCAGCAGGCCGGGCAGCGGATCGACTGGTACTCCCGCCAGCTGGTGAGCCAGTGGCGGAAGGTCGGCGACCCCGGCCGCCGCGCCTGGCTTTTGCGCACCCACCACGACAACGCCGAGCGGCTGGGGGAGTGGCGGGACGAGGAAGCGGTGACGCTCGACGTCGAACACCTCCGCCTGCTGGACCCCGGCGTTACCGCCGGGCTGGTCCAGAACGCAGTGGACGAGGACTACAAGCACCTCGGCTACGTGGAGCGTGAGGACACCAAGACCGCCGTCTTCGCCTTCCTGACCGTGATGAAGCCGGGAGACCTCGCGCTCTTCCAGAGTTCGGGCAAGGTCCGGATCGGCGTGGTCCTGGGCGAACCGGAGCATGGCAAGGACAACCGCCAGCTCCGCCGCAAGGTCCGCTGGTTCGATGAGGAACACGACGTCACCGGGCTGCCCCGCCACGTGCAGCGCCAGCTGACCACATCCGGCAACATCGTGGACATCACCCGCGTGATCCAGGCGCTCGAGACGCTCCTGCCGGCAGAAGCGGAAGCCGAGGACGGCGACGGCGCCGAGCCGGATGCCGCCGTCGAACCTGCCTATGACGGTTTCCGGCCGCTGACACCGGAGTTCGCCGCGTCCTTGCACATGGACCTGGACCCGCTGCAGGAAATCGCCGAACTCCTCGAGGAGAACCGGCAGCTGGTGCTCTACGGTCCGCCGGGAACGGGCAAGACGTACCTTGCCAAGCACCTCGCCGCCGAGCTCGCCGGCGACACCACGGACGAGCGGGTCAAGCTGGTCCAGTTCCACCCGTCGTACGCCTATGAGGACTTCTTCGAGGGCTTCCGGCCGGACAAGACGGACGAGGGCCAGGTGTCCTTCAAGCTCGTGGCAGGTCCGCTGCGCCGGCTCGCCGAGGAAGCTGCCAAGCCCGGCAACGAGAGCAAACCGTACTTCCTGATCATCGACGAGATGAACCGGGCGAACCTGGCCAAGGTGTTCGGCGAGCTGTACTTCCTGCTCGAATACCGCGATGACCGCATCTACCTCCAGTACAGCCCCAACGAGCCGTTCACCCTGCCGGACAACCTCTACATCATCGGCACCATGAACACCGCGGACCGCTCCATCGCGATGATGGACGCGGCAATCCGCCGGCGGTTCTCCTTCATCGAGCTCCACCCGAAGACGGAACCCGTGAAAGGCTCCCTGCTGCGTTTCCTCCAGGCCCGCGACCTGGACACGACGCCGGCCCTGCTGCTTGACGCGTTGAACAACGCGATCGACGAATGGGACCGCGACCTCATGATCGGGCCCTCTTACTTCATGAAGAAGTCTGCGCAGACGCCCAAGGGCCTCCGCAGAATCTGGAAGTACGAGCTCATGCCGCTGCTGGAGGAGCACTATCACGGCCAGCTCAACCGTGCCCAGCTCGAGGAACGGTTCGGGCTGGAACAACTCATGGGCCGCCTGGCGAATGCCTAGGCTGGCCGGGGATGCCGTAGCGCTCGAGCGCAGATCGTCGGACCGTGGCGCCGACCGGGCCGCGCTGGACCGCAATGCATCGGACCGCGGTTCGGCCGGGCGTGGCCTATCCGGATCTGGTTTGTCCGGGCGTGGTTTGTCCGGGCGGGGTTTGTCCGGACGCGGCGGCGCGGAGGACCCCTGCCGGCACATTGTCCTCGACGAGCTCTCCGCAGGCGTCGTGGAGCGGCTTGATCCGGATACTGCGGCCTACGTCAACGCCAGCGGTCTGGCGAAAGCCTCGCCGATGGGCATGGGACTGTACCGGATCGAACCCGTGGGCAGCGTGGGCTCGGTGCGGACCCCCACCGTGCAGCTGGAGGTGCGGCCGAAGGGACGGCTCGGGCTGAACCGGCTGCTGTTCCTCCTCGGCTACGCGGGGGACCAGGGGTTCCGGGACGATTCGGTCGCCGCGGTGGAGCATACCGACCTTTGGAGCGCCCTGGCCGAATCCCTGGCGCAGCTTGCGGACCGGGCACTGAGCCGCGGCGTGCTGCAGGGGTACCTCATGGTGGAAGAATCCCTCAGGACCGTTAAGGGCCGGATCCGGATGTCGGACCAGATCTCCCGCCGGCCGGGGATGCTGGTCCCACTGGAAGTCTCCTACGACGAGTTCACCGAGGACATCGCAGAGAACCGGATTCTGCGCGCCGCGCTGGAACGGATGTCCCAAGTGCCGCGCGTTCGGCCCGAAGTCCTTAGCCGGTTGCGCCAGCTGAAGGGAAAGCTCGACGCCGTGACGCGCCTGCAGTCCGGCGCGCCGCTGCCACAGTGGCGGCCCAGCCGGATGAACACCCGCTACCACGCGGCCCTCCGGCTCGCCGAACTGATCCTGCGGAACGCCTCGGCGGAGGCCGGCGACGGCAAGCAACAGTCGGCGTCGTTCGTAGTGGACATGGCAAAGGTGTTCGAGGACTTCGTGGGGACGGCGCTGCGCGAAGCCATGGCCGCCTACCCAGGGGAAATGCGGTTGCGCTACAACACACTGCTGAATGAGGCCGTCCGCGACTCGGACCGGATTGTGGTCCAGCCGGACGCCGTCCACTTCCTCGGCGGCCGGCCCGTGATGGTGTACGACGCCAAGTACAAGGCCGCCGCTGACACCGGCGCGTCCATCTCGGGCGACCACTACCGGATGCTCGCCTACTGCACATCCTTGCGGGTGCCGACGGCGTGGATTATTTACCCGGGTGCAGGGGAAATCAAGCTGCGCCGGATTCTCAATACCGACATCGACATTGTCGAGTTCCCGCTGGATCTGTCCCTGCCGCCGTCGGAAATCCTGGCCTCCGTGGCAGATCTTGCCCAGCAGTCCTGGGGCGAAGTGCTCCGGCAGGCCAGTATCGACAGGTCAGCCAGCTAAATCGTTCAGCCAGCTAAACCGCTCAGCCAGCTAGGCGGATGCTTGCTGGTCGGCCACTGTCCGCAGATGATCCAGGAGCGCCTTTTCCGGCTGGCCCGGGTTGTTCGCGACATGCCACCGAAGTTTCTCCCGCACGGGCGCATCTTCCGGGTTGGTGTCCGCGAGGACCTCGTCAATGATCGAGGTTGCCTGCCGGCGCAGCGGCTCCAAATCAGGGTCCGCTCCGCGGAACTGGCGGACCCGAACGGCCCGGTTTCTGGTGTGGCCGAAGCGGGGGAACTCAAGAACCGTGGGACTGGAATCGGCTGGCGTAGCAGCCATGTCGGGCTCATCGCTGGACATCAGCAAGTGGGGCATGTGCGCTCTCCCGTGTTTGCAGTACGCAGTGGTACTGACCGAATAATGCCTAAGGCCCCCGGAGTCGAATATTAGCTGAGGCAGTTCAGACTGCATCGGAAGCGGGCACTGCGACACGCGGGATTTCTGCTGGTCATCGGGCGTCCTCAGTGGGTTCGTCCGTTGGCAGGCCCCGAAGGAATGCGTCCAGCCGGAGCTCCAACGCCGATCGATCCTTCAGCTCGCACTCCCACACCGTGAGCACATCCCAGCCGTCGCGTTCGAGCTGAATCCGCTGGTCGGCGTCGCGGTTCCGGGTCCGTGTGCGCTTGGTTTCCCAGAACTCGGCATTTGCTTGGGGTGCGTGCTGTCCCACCCGGCAGTCGTGGAAATGCCAGAAGCAGCCGTTGACGAAGATGACCTTGTGGCGGCCGGCGAAGACAATATCGGGGTTGCCCGGGAGTTTGCCGCCACCCGCGGTGCCGTGCAGGCGATAGCGGTATCCCTTCGCGTGCAGCAGCCTGCGGACCAGCATTTCCGGTTTCGTGTTCTTACCCCGGATCCGGGACATGTTCCAGCTGCGCCGCTCCGGGGTCAGCCTGTCCGCCATTGTTTAAGTCTAGGCCGGTGCCAAGTGTTGGCAGCCGTCGGGCGCCGTCGGGCGTTAGATCTCCCGCTCCGGGTGTTCGCCGAACTGGAAGTGGCGTCCGCTGACCGAGGTCGGCGTAATTTCCACGTAGAAGTCCTTCAACGTCGGAACCCACGGTTTGAGTCCGAGGGCCTCGGCGTCGGCTATATCCGCCGACTGATCGAGCACCCGCGCAGTGCCGCGCAGGACCACTGACCACGCTTCCTCGGACAGGATTCCATCGGTTTCGAATAGCACTTTGGAGTTGATGGTGAGCTCGGCGAGCTTGTTGCCCGGGGCGGTGCGTAGGAACAATTTCCGGCCGCTGGTCACGTAGTTCACCGGGAAGATGTCGGGCTCTCCGGCCACGGTGACCACGAGCCTGCCGTGTTTTGTACTGTCAATCAGCTTCCAGGATTGCTCGTCGTCCAGCTTGAGGATGGGATCGCCGTCTGCGTGTTCAAACATCATGGGCCTATTGTTCTGGCCTCGATGGGGAGATGGCTAGGGGCTAAAGGACTCAAGACGGGCAGACTGCCGGTCTCTATCGGGCCTCCTCCGAGACTGGGCGCTGCTGTGGATAACTTTGACGTCTAAAATGTGACGTCGGTTACTCTTAAGCATTGTTTGGACTCGCGCGTCTTGATTTTCTATCGGGGGAGTAGCTGACCATGACATCTCGCACTTCGCTTTCCGGTCCCTGGCGAGCCTGTGCGGTCGCTTTGGTGTCGATCTCGCTGATGTCGGTCACAGCTTGCAACGGGGGCGGAACGCCACCTCCCGGGTCTCCACCTGCTGATTCGCAAAGTCCGTCAGCATCGTCCACTCCGAGTGCAGCTCCGACGCCCACCGCCAGCTACAAACCGGCCGACGCGACCGGCAGAGCGCAGAACGTCCCGGTTCCCGAGCTGCCGGAAGCTGCTAAGGCGGAGACGAAGGAAGGGGCCATTGCCTTTGCAAAACATTGGTACACACTGCTGAATTACGCGTATCAGACCGGGGAATTCCGACTGATGGATCAGGTCACCGACTCATCGTGCAGATTATGCGCCAAGGTGCGTCCGGGAATTGTGGAGTGGAACTCGGAAGGACGATGGATCGCGGGAGGGCTGGTCCGAGCGAAGGGGGCCTACACCAACTTCGTCAAGACATCCCAGGGTGGCTACCAAGTGACCACACAATTGGAGCAATCGGCTGGAACCCTGTATCGAGCTGACTCAAGTGTCGAGAAATCCGTGCCCGCCTCACAAGTGCTCGCAGATATCATGATTCTCCGCTTTTCTGACGGTCGTTGGATGGCGATGGATATTGACCGGATCGGTGCATGAATCGCCTCCCGCGCTCAGGACGAAGGTGGTGGGGTGTCGGGACTATATTCGCCGCTGTCACTTCATTTTCGTTAGCTTTTGGCCCTTCGGCCAACGCCGGGGCATCCGACGTTTTTTGGAACGAGACGGGAGTGGGCGTGTGGCGGTATGACTCGAGGTTCGGAGTTTGGGTGGATGCGCCCGGGTCTGTTCCTGAAAGCCCATTTCAATACAGGTTTGACTACCTGTGTCTGATAAATAACAACAACAACTTTGATCTCCCGTGTCTCGCCGCGACCGCAGAGTGTAACGCTGGCGAAAACGGCCGCCCAGTTCGATGGTGGTGGAAGCTGGTAGTTGCGGGACCGAATGACTGGAGCCGCATCTCGCCTGACCGCTGCGTCTACCTTGAGAAACCCGTGGACGTGCTGGGCCAGATTGCCGCCCAGATTCAGACCAAATTTCAGCAACTTCCCATCAACTCGGGAAGCAGTGTTACGCAGCCGAGTCCGCACACTCTCAGAGGCGCTGAGACAAATTTCTATGCGGAAGCCGCCGAGCAGACTTTCAGCGTGGACATGTTGGGCCAAGATGTCGCCATCGTTGCCAGGCCCGTGCAGTACACGTGGAGCTATGGCGACGGCACTTCGCTGGGGCCGCAAACGGCGTCCGGTGGACCGCTGCCGCAGGACCGCTGGGGCGAGAAGACCTTGACGAGCCACGTCTACGCCCAGACCGGCGACTTCCCGGTGGTTCTGACAACGCATTTCCAAGGCACATACTCCGTCAATGGCGGCCCACCCCTTCCCATCCCGGGCCAAGGCTCCTTCAGCTCGCCGCCGCAAACCGTCAGCGTGTGGCGGTCGATCACCAGGAATTACGCAGATACCTGTCTGCAGAACCCCCAGGGCCAGGGCTGCCCCGGCGTCGCCCCGCCTCCGCCCTAATGCCTCGCTAATCCGCAGTTCGTGGCTAGGCTCGCAGCTCGCGGTCCACCCGTGCCATCCGGGCGCTCACGAGCTGGCAACGGGGATCGTCCGATCCGATCAGTGCCACCGCGGCAGCAGCAGTTGCGGTATCGAAGGACCCCATGTCGCTCGTGCACCACTGCAGCATCAGCCTGGCATCACCGCTGGAGCGTACGGACGCTCCCACGGCTGTGTTGAGCTCGTCGCGCATGAACCCGACCGCCAGATTGACCGAACGCGTGAGAAGCCTTGCCGGGTAGGCCGCGAATGCCTCGGCAACCCGGCCGTCCCGAAGATGGGCTGCCACAACCGAGGCGTCGGTCACGACGTTGACGGTTGACGAGAATCGGTAGGGGTTCGCCTCCAGGACATCGCCCAGCATGCTGCGTATCCGGTGCATCTCGGTCCGGATCGCCGCGCCGGTGCCCGCGTCGCCATGAATCTCGCAAGCCAGTTCATCGGCACTCCAGCCCTGGTCACGCGAGGCCAGCAGGGCCAGGATCTCGGCACGGCGGAGTGTCAGCGGGCGACTGCTGCCGCCATCGACCGCCGCGGACGGCGCGTGCCCCAAAAGCCGCAGCATGAGCTGTGCCCGGGTGCCGCCGTCGCGCGCTGTCCCCTTATTACGTCGTGTCAGCTGCCCTGAACGCCCGACGCCGGCGTCGGGAACCGGAGCCGATTTCAGGAGCTCCTCCGCAAGCCGCACTCCACAACGCACCAGCCGCAGGCTGTCAGGCGTGACCGACTCGAACGGGCCGGAGACATCGAGGACGCCAACGATTTGGCCGGTCAAAGGGTCGCGAATCGGAGAGGCCGTGCAGGCCCAGTCATGGTGGGTCCGCACGAGGTGCTCGGCCGAGAAAAGCTGCGCCGGGGCGCCGGTCACCAAGGCTTCGCTAATGGCGTTGGTGCCCACCCCTGACTCGGACCAGTCGGCACCCTCCACGAACTCCAGGGAGTCCGCAAGCCGCAGCGCCTGTTTGCTACCAACGCGCCACAGCACTTCACCTTCGTGGTCAGTCACAATGAGCAAATGGCGCCCGGTCACGGTCTCATCGGCCAGCAGCTGTGACAGGGCAGGCATGACCGCAGCCAGCCGATGGCCGGCACTGAGGGATCGTGCCTCGGAGACTTCGTGCCGGTGCAGCGGACGGTGCTGGTCCGGATTGATGCCCAACGCGAGGGAACGCTGCCAGGACTTGATGAGCGACGGCGACAGGTGCGAATCCGGAGTGCCGGACATGGTGGTCTCGTGCGCCGCGCGGAGTATCCGGGCGTACTCTGCCGGCGCTGAAAACCTGAGGTCTGAGGGATGCGTGATGGAGCCGTTGCCCTGCCGCATCCTCATTCTCCCAACTCGCCCTCGAATCGTCGCACCCGGCCGGTTCCCTGCCGCCGTCGGTCACCGTGCGCGCCGGCCGACAGCTTGAGAGCTCCGTGTAACCCGATTGTAACCCCCTGCCACCTTTACTTGTGATGCGGGTCACTGCGTGGTCTAGGCGTCACGCAACGGAAGCGGCCCACTGTCAGCAACGGAAAGAGGAATCATGCCTGAGACACCAAACGGCGTCGTCGGGGCGTGGTTGGCGCAGTTCGATGAGGCACTGCGCGGCCACAACACGGACGCCGCACTTGAACTTTTCGACGACGACTCGTACTGGCGCGACTTCGTCTCCTTCACCTGGAACCTCAAGACCCTTGAGGGCAAGGAAGACATCAGACGCATGCTCGACGCGACCCTGGATGACGTGCAGCCAAGCAACTGGACCCTCGCCGAAGACGCCACCGGGGACGCCGCCAACGCCGAGGCCTGGGTGAACTTCGAGACCGCCCAGGCCCGCGGCTACGCGCATCTGCGCCTCCGGAACGGCAAATGTTGGACCCTGCTCACCACCATGCAGGAGCTCAAGGGATACGAGGAAAAGAGGGGACCCAACCGGTCGAAGGGCGTCGCCCATGAAATCACCAAGGGCCGCAAATCCTGGCTGGAACTGAAGGAAGAGCAAGAGGCGCGCCTCGGGTACGAAGACCAGCCCTACACAGTCATCATCGGCGGCGGCCAGGGCGGGATCGGGCTGGGGGCGCGGCTGCGCAGGCTCGGCGTGCCCACCATCATCATCGAGAAGAACGAGCGCCCGGGAGACTCGTGGCGCAACCGCTACAAGTCCCTCCACCTGCACGATCCGGTCTGGTACGACCACCTGCCCTACATGAAGTTCCCGGACGACTGGCCGGTTTTCGCTGCCAAGGACAAGATCGGCGACTGGTTGGAAAACTACACGCGGATCATGGAGCTGAACTACTGGTCCAAGACCGAGTGCACCAACGCCCGCTTCGATGAATCCTCGGCGGAGTGGGTGGTGGAAGTGATGCGCGACGGCGCACCGGTCACCCTGCGCCCCAAGCAGCTCGTCTTCGCCCTGGGCGTTTCGGGGTACCCCAGCGTCCCCACGTTCGACGGCGCCGAGTCCTTCCTGGGGGAGCAGTACCACTCGTCCAAGCACCCGGGCGGCGGAGACTGGAGCGGCAAGAAGGCCGTGGTCATCGGCTCCAACAATTCCGCCCACGATATCTGTGCCGACCTCTGGGAACACGGGGCCGACGTCACCATGGTCCAGCGGTCCTCGACCCATATTGCCCGCAGCGAATCCCTCATGGACTTGGCCCTCGGCGATCTGTACTCCGAAAAAGCGCTGGCCAACGGCGTCACCACGGAGAAAGCCGATCTGCTGTTCGCTTCGCTGCCGTACCGGATTCTGCCCGAGGCCCAGATCCCTGTTTATGCGGAGATGGCCCGGCGGGACGCGGATTTCTACTCCCAGCTCGAGGCTGCCGGCTTTGACCTGGACTTCGGCGTTGACGGCTCCGGCCTGTTCCTGAAGTACCTGAGGCGCGGTTCCGGCTACTACATCGACGTCGGTGCCTCCCAGCTGATCATCGACGGCCGCGTCAAGCTGGCCAATGGCGAGGTCAGCAAGATMACCGGCAACTCCGTCGTGATGGCCAACGGCACGGAACTGGATGCCGACGTCATCATTTACGCCACCGGCTATGGGTCGATGAACGGCTGGTTGGCTGATTTGGTCTCGCCCGAGGTGGCCGACGCCGTTGGCAAGTGCTGGGGGTTCGGATCGGACACGCCCAAGGATCCAGGGCCGTGGGAGGGGGAACTGCGCAACATGTGGAAGCCAACAAACGTGGAGAACCTTTGGATCCACGGCGGCAACCTGCACCAGAGCCGCCACTACTCCAACTATCTGGCGCTGCAGCTCAAGGCAAGGATGGAAGGACTGCCGACGCCGGTCTTCGAGTTGCAGCCCACGCACCACACCCGCTGACCACACCCGCTGAGTGACAAGGGTCGTGACAATCCCAGGTACGGCCACCAGACTGGGGTTACGGCCCCGCTTTGAAAACCAACGACATTCCGTGGATGCGTCTGATCGGGCGCATCCATGGCCTGGAATCCGAAGGTGAAACCCCATGAAAGCAGCACGATTCCACGCCCGCGAGGATCTCCGGATCGAGGAAATTCAAGAGCCCGAACTCCGTCCGGGAACGGTGAAGATCGCCGTGGCCTGGTGCGGTATCTGCGGCACCGACCTCCATGAATTCCTCGAAGGACCCATTTTCACCCCTCCGCCCGGCCACCCCCACGGGCTTACCCACGAGGCCGCCCCGGTCACCCTGGGACACGAGTTCTCCGGCACTATCGAGGAACTTGGGGAAGGTGTCACCGGTCTAGCGGTCGGAGACAACGTCGTCGTTGAACCGTACGTCGTCTGCAATGAATGCGGTCCCTGCCTCAGCGGACACTACAACCTGTGCACCAAGTTGGGCTTCATCGGTTTGGCGGGCGGTGGCGGCGGCTTGAGCGAGAAAATCGTTGTCGATACCCGGTGGGTGCACCCTGTCGGCGACATTCCCCTGGACGAGGCCGCACTTATCGAACCCCTCGCGGTGGCGTACCACGCCGTCGGCAGGAGCGGCCTCACAGCCGGGGACGTCGCCGTCGTCGGGGGTGCCGGACCCATCGGGCTCCTGACCGCCGCGGTCCTCAAAGGCATCGGCATCACCACGATCGTTACTGAGCTGTCGGCCGCCCGCAAGGAGAAGGCGGCTTCGTCGGGGGTCGCGGATCACGTTCTCGACCCCAGTGCCGACGACGTCAAGGCGCGCGTGCTGGAACTGACCAACGGCGCGGGGGCCAACGCGGCGTTTGAATGTGCCGGCGTGAATGCCGTGTTGGACACGATGCTCGACGTCGTGAAGCCGGCGGGGGTCGTCGTGAACGTCTCGATCTG
Source organism: Arthrobacter sp. P1_B3 (assembly GCF_056406615.1). Classification (NCBI taxonomy): domain Bacteria; kingdom Bacillati; phylum Actinomycetota; class Actinomycetes; order Micrococcales; family Micrococcaceae; genus Arthrobacter; species Arthrobacter sp. P1_B3. The sequence goes on from NZ_JBFTZV010000011.1 coordinate 110,919, forward strand.
GGGACACCCGGCCACAGTGGATATGCAGAAAGTGGTGCTGAAGGAAATTGATCTGCGCGGCACCATCGCATACTGCGGCGACCATGAAGCCGCCATCAAGCTCGTCCAGGAAGGAAAAGTAGACCTGAAGCCCTTCATCACCGGGAGAATCGCCCTGGACGACTTGGTGGACAAGGGGTTCGACACGCTGATCAACCACAACGACACTGCGGTGAAGATTATCGTCCACCCGTCGTGATTCGAGTCTCAGATGGAATAGTTGCAAACGCTGTGCAGTTACCGTCAATGAACCAATCCATTGTGAAAGGAACTGCGCATGCTGTTTTCCCCGATGACCCTCGGCGAGCTGGAGCTGCCCAACCGACTCGTCATGGCGCCGCTTACCCGCGTCCGCTCCGGCAAAGAAGGAATCCCCGGCCCGCTGGTGGTCGAGCACTACCGCCAGCGCGCCTCGCTCGGCCTGATCGTCAGTGAGGGCACGTACCCCAGCCACGCAGGCCGAGGCTTCCCGGGCCAGCCCGGGCTCGTGACCGACGAGCAGCTCAAGGGCTGGGCCAACGTCACAGCCGCCGTGCACGCTGAGGGCGGCCGCATCTTCGCCCAGGTCATGCACGCCGGCCGGGTTACCCACCAGGACACGACCGGTGGCTACGAGGTAGTCGCCCCCAGTGCCATTGCCATCGACGGCGAGACCCGCACGTACGAAGGCAAGAAGGCGTTCCCTGTCCCGCGCGCCCTGGCCACCGAGGAACTGCCGGGCATCGTCCAGGAATTCGTGACGGCCTCCCGCAAGGCAGTAGAGGCAGGATTCGACGGCGTCGAGCTTCACTCGGCCAACGGTTACCTTCTGCACGAGTTCCTCACTCCGGCCGCCAACCAGCGCGACGACGTCTACGGCGGCTCCCCGGAGAACCGGGCGCGCTTCGTGATTGAAGTGACCCAGGCCGTGGTGGACGCCATCGGCGCGGACCGTGTCGGCATCCGCATTTCGCCGGAGCACAATGTCCAGGGTGCCCTCGAACTCGACGCAGCAGATGTCCGGGCCACCTACGCCCACCTCGTGGACGCTCTGGCTCCGCTGAAGCTGGCCTACCTCAGCATCCTGCACAAGGACCCCACCAGCGAGCTGGTCCAGGACCTGCGCGCACGGTTCAACGGAACGTTCCTGATCAACACCGGCTTCGGCATCGTCACCACGCGCGACGAGGCGACCGCACTGGTCGCAGACGGCCACGCTGACGCCGTCGTCGTCGGACGCCCCGCCATCGCCAACCCAGACCTGGTCCGCCGCTGGCGCGAAGGCCTGCCGGTCAACGAGGCGAATCCGGCCACGTTCTACACCGACGGCCCCGAGGGCTACACCGACTACCCGGCCTACCAGAACTAAGGCAGCGCCAGCACCGCCACGGCTGGACATGTCCAGCCGTGGCAACGAAGAGTGGGCAGAACACCGTTCTGCCCACTCTTTGCGTTAAAGAATGGGCATGTCCGGCGTCCTATAGGATCTGAAGATGCAACCAGCTTCCTCCGGGAGTCGCCCTGAGGGCCACTACGCGGGCCGTCCCGTCAGCCGCCAGGTCCTCGCCGACCACGTCTACGAGGAGCTTTTGGCGTCACTGATGGACGGGCGGCTCGAACCCGGGGCCGCTGTGAGCATCGATGGCACCGCCAGGGAGCTCGATGTTTCCCCGACGCCGGTGCGCGAGGCGCTTGCCCGGCTCGAACACACCGGAATGGTCCGCCGTGTCGCGCTCAAGGGCTACCGGGTGGCGCCGATGTTCACCCGGGAGGACTTCGCCGAACTCATGGAAGCGCGGCTGGCCATCGAGCCCGTCAATGCCCGCCTGGCGTGCGCCCGGCAGACACCGGCGCACCAAGCCGAGCTGGCCAGGGCTGTCGCCGACCTCAAGAAGGCGCCGCGCGGCCCGTCGTTTGCCGAATACCGCGACTATCTGGAAGCCGATGAGCGGTTCCACCGGTTGATCGCGGAGCAGACCGGCAACCAGTTCATGGTGGCTGCCTATGCGGCCCTCGGCGGGCAGGTCCAGCGCTTCCGCCTGTTCGGCGGCGTGGGCATCACCGACGCGGAGCAGGCCATCGCCGAGCACCAGGCGGTCCTGGAGGCGCTTTCCACGGGCGACCCGGAGAAGGCCGCAGCTGCCATGGCCGAGCACGTGCGGAAGGTGCGCGGCCGCGCCATCGCGGACGCTCCCGCCGAATAAACTCCGTTCCGTCTCGTTCCGCGGACGGCCCCGCGGACGGCCCTGCGGACAGCCCCGCGGACGGCCCTGCGGACAGCCCCGCGGACGGCCGCTGCAGACTCCTGTAAAAGCTTTTTTGTGACCCCCTTCACAGTAGATAGAAGACCCTATAGGATCTTCGATTGTGACGGCTACGGTGCCGGCATGGGGAGTCACGAGGGAGTGAAGAGTGCAAACAGAAACTTTGGCCGCAGGGCCCAAGGAGTCAGCGACACGCCGCACCATCAAGAATCTGCGGTGGTGGATCCTCGGCTGGGCGCTGGCCGCCGGCATCATCAACTACATGGACCGCAGCGCGATCTCTATCGCCGCGCCGCAACTGATCAAAGACTTCGGAATGACCCGCACGGACATTGGCCTCCTGGGCACGGTGTTCTCCTGGACCTACGCTTTTGCCCAGCTGCCCGCGGGCTGGCTCGTGGACAAGCTGGGCGCCCGCCGGATGTACTTCCTGGCGATCGCGGGCTGGAGCATCGCGACAGCGCTGATGGCCGTCGGCACCAAGATGTGGCAGTTCATCACCTTCCGCTTCCTGCTCGGCATCACCGAAGCCCCGAACGGGCCGGCGTCGGCCAAGCTCACCGCTGACTGGTTCCCCCGGGCCGAGCGCGGACAGGCCACCGCCATCTGGGATAGCGGGTCCAAATGGGGACCCGCCATCGCGCCGCCCGTCCTGACCGCCATCATGCTCGCCTTCGGCTGGCAGGCCATCTTCGTATTCCTCGGCGTCGCAGGCCTCGTGCTGGCGCTGGCCTTCTTCCTTTACTACCGCGCTCCCGAAGAGCACAAACGCATCAGCTCCAAGGAACTGGACTACATCGAAAGCCAGCGCACCACCCAGCTTCTGACCGCCAAGAAAGTCTCGTGGCTCGGACTTTTCAAGCACCGCCAAATCTGGGGCATGATGGCCGGCTTCTTCTGCGTCATCTGGATCTGGAACATCTTCATCGTCTTCCTGCCGCTCTACCTGCAGGAAGAACGCGGTGCCAGCATCGCCAGCTCCGGCTGGCTCGCCGCCGTCCCGTACCTCGGCGCAGCCATCCTCGGCATCACCGGCGGCTGGGTCATGACACGTTACTCGAAGAAGGCAGGCCGCGATCCGCTGCTGGCCAAGCGCCACGTGATGTCCGTAGCCGCCGTCGCGGCCGGCATCCTGATCTGCCTCATCCCGTTCGTGGATTCCCTTCCGCTCGCCATCGCTGTCATGACTGTGGCGCTGGGCTTCGTCGCCACCATGCAGGCGGCCGCCTGGGCCATGCCCGGCGACATCGTGGATAACTCCCAGGTTGCCTCGGTCGGTGCCATCCAGAACTTCGGCGGCTACTTCGGCGGCGCCTTTGCCCCGCTGCTGACCGGCGTGATCGCCGATGCCACCGGCTCCTACGCGCCGTCGTTCGTTATCGGCGGCATCATCGCGGCCCTGGCCGCCGTGGCTTACACGGTGCTGGTCCGCGAACCCATCAAGGACAAGACCGCAGCAACGCAGACAGAAAGCCGAACCGACGCATGAGCGCAGCAACAAATGCATTGACCACGACGGCGGTCGCCAACTCGGCGACCGCCCCGGCGGCGGGAACCACCACGGCGGAAACCATCACAGCGGGAACCGCCCGCCCGCCGTTCACCGTGGCCGTCACGGCCGACGCCGCCCGGCCGGACGGCAGCTCCATCCACGGCGACCTGGGGCTGCAACGACTCACTGAGAATGGCATCAGTTGGAACGTCCTGCCCAGCTACACAGACCCGGTTCCGCTGCCCGACCTCGCCGGGGTCCAGGCCGTTCTGTCACTGGGACACATCGCTTTCGATTCACGCACCGTGGACCACGCTCCGGACCTGAGGCTGATCGCCCGGTTCGGGGCCGGCTACGAAACCATCGATTTGGACGCCTGCACCCGCGCCGGCGTCGTTGTCACCAACACCCCGGACGCGATCCGGCGGCCGTTGGCGGTGGCGGGGCTGACGCTGCTCCTGGCGCTCTCGCACAAGCTCCTGGCCAAGGACAGGCTGACCCGGACCTCTGACTGGGTGCAGCGCGAGCACTACCGCGGCGCGCCGCTCGTGGGCCAGACGGTCGGCATCGTGGGCTTCGGCAGCGTGGGCGCTGAGCTTGCCCGCCTGCTGGCCCCACTCGGGATGAAAGTGGTGGGCAACAACCGCAGCGGCCGCCATGCGGGGGCCGCCGGGCTCGGCGTCGAGCTGCTGGGCCTGAACGAGCTCCTGGAGCGCTCGGACTACGTTGTCCTCTGTGCCGCACTGACCCCGGCGACCGAAAAGCTGATAGACGCCACCGCGTTGGCCCGGATGAAGCCCAGCGCCTACCTGATCAATATCGGCCGCGGAAAGCTCGTGGACACGGATGCCCTCCGGGACGTCCTCCGGGACGGCCGGATCGCCGGCGCCGGCCTGGACGTCTTTGAGCCGGAACCCCTACTTCCCAATGACGAGCTACTGACCTTGGACAACGTGGTGCTGTCGCCGCATTCCCTGTGCTGGACCGAGGATTTCACCCGGGACGTCGCGGCCAGCGCCATTGCCTCGATCCTGGCCGTCGCGGCGGGGGAGCGCCCTGCCAACGTCCTGAATCCGGAGGTCTTCGCAACCGCGGCATTCACCGCAAGGCGCGCGTAACCCGGGATGTGACCTTGACAACATCCCCCCAGATAGTAAATCCTATAGGAAACAGGATTCCACGAAGGAGTGAACCCCCATGGCTTATACAGCCGAAAACTGGCCCATCACCGCAGCGCTCCTGCAGTTCCCGGGAACCGACGCGCAGGGTAACCACATCAACGACGCCGACGCCTCCGCCTGGGCCGAGGTCCTCACCGAGGTCAAGGACGCAGGCTTTGCCAACGCCGACCTCACGGACAGCTGGGTACGCCCCGGCGACCTGAGCTCCGCCCGCCTTGCCGAGTTCAAGCAGACCGCGGACAACGTGGGCATCGGCATCCCCGTCATCTCGGCCATCCGCCGCAGCGTCATCGAGGCAGCCAACTGGGAAGCCAATCTGGCGTACAGCCACCGCACCATCGACGCAGCGGCCGAGCTTGGCTGCGAGGTCGTCTCCTTCGGACTGCACCAGGCCATCACCGCAGAGCAGCAGAAACAGCTCTGGTTCTGGACCGTCGAAGGCTACAAGGACCCGGTGGGGGATAAGGAAACCTGGGGCAAGGCTGTGACCCGCCTGCGGGAACTCGGCCAGCACGCGGCCGAGGTCGGCGTCCTGCTCTCGCTCGAAATGTACGAGGACACGTACCTCGGCACCGCGGATTCTTCGGTCCAGTTGGTCCAGGACATCGGCCTGGCCAACGTCGGCATCAACCCTGACATCGGCAACCTCATCCGGCTCCACCGCCCGATCGAGGACTGGCGCGAGATGGTGGCCAAGACCCTCCCGTACTCCAACTACTGGCACATGAAGAACTACATCCGCGACGAGGACGTGGCCAGGGACACCTACGTCGCGATGCCGGCCCCGATGGAAAGCGGCCTCATCAACTACCGCGAGGCGTTCAAGGTGGCGCTCTCCGTTGGCTTCCAGGGCATCCTGTGCACCGAGCACTACGGCGGCGACGGGCTCAGCGTTACGGCCAGCAACCAGGACTACCTCCGCCGCCAGGTCCTGCCGAAGGCCGACGGCTACGCCCTCGGCCAGAGCCAGGTAGCCCAGGGCCGGCAGCAGCCCGCAGCCACGGCACTTGCCGGCGTCTGACCCGGTGCCTAACGCTGGCGCCTGAAGCTGGCGCCTGGTGCGGCCGTCAAGCCATTTGGGGGGGGCGGCCGCACCACCCCGGATCTACCCCCAGCAATACTTCTCCAACACGGATTCAATGAGGAACCATGACTCAGATCTTCGACAATCCCGCTGATTTCGCGGATGAGGCACTGGACGGCTTCGTTGCGGCCAACCGCGGCTACGTTGCCCGTGTCGACGGCGGCGTCGTCCGCTCCACCGAGGTCCCGGCCGGGCAGGTCGCCCTGGTGGTCGGCGGCGGCTCCGGGCACTACCCGGCCTTCGCCGGCCTCGTCGGGCCGGGCCTGGCCACCGCCTCGGCCTGCGGCAACATGTTCGCCTCGCCCGCGGCCGGCCAGGTCTACCGCGTGGCCAAGGCCGCCAACGCCGGCGGCGGCGTGCTGCTGAGCTACGGCAACTACGCCGGCGACGTCCTGCACTTCGGCCAGGCCCAACTGCGGCTCAACGCCGAAGGCATTGAAACCCGCACGGTCCTGGTCACCGACGACATCGCCAGCGCCCCGCTGGACCAGATCGAGAAGCGCCGCGGCATCGCCGGGGACCTGACAGTCTTCAAGATCGCCGGCGCCGCCGCCGAGGCCGGACTGAGCCTGGACGACGTCGAACGGCTGGCCATCCGGACCAACTACCGCACCCGCTCCCTCGGCGTGGCCTTCGACGGCTGCACCCTGCCCGGGGCGGACGCGCCGCTGTTCACTGTCCCGGCGGGGCACATGTCCCTCGGCCTGGGCATCCACGGCGAACCGGGCATCTCCGATCACCCCATGCCCACCGCCTCTGAACTGGCCGAACTCCTGGTCAGCCGGCTCCTGGCCGACAAGCCGGACGACGCCGGCACCCGCGTGGTCGCAATCGTCAACGGCCTCGGCACGGTCAAGTACGACGAGCTCTTCCTGCTGTTCGGCAAGATCGAGAAGCTCCTCACCGCAGCCGGGCTCACCGTGGTGGAGCCCGAATGCGGCGAGCTCGTCACCAGCCTGGACATGTCCGGACTGTCCCTGACCCTGCTGTGGCTGGACGAGGAACTCGAGCAGTACTGGGCCGCCCCGGCGGACACCCCGGCGTTCCGCAAGGGAAACCTGGCGCCCCGTGCCCGCCGCGAGCTCGCCGGTCCCGAAGCCGCCGAGACCGCCGACGTCGAGCGCCCCACCGCAGCGGCGGCAGCCCTTGGCCGGCTGGCTGCCGACCTGCTCGGCCAGACGCAGAACGTGATCATTGAGCATGAGGAAGAACTCGGCCGGCTGGATGCGATCGCCGGCGACGGCGACCACGGCATCGGCATGCGCCGCGGCGTGGACGCGGCAGTCACTGCGGCTGAGCAGGCTGCGGCGAACGACGGCGGCGCCTCGCCGTCGCGCATCCTGACCGCTGCAGGGGAGGCCTGGAGCGAACGCGCCGGCGGCACCTCGGGCGCACTCTGGGGCTCGGCGATCATCGCGGCCGGACAGGCCCTGGGCAACCAGGACAGCTACAGCGGCGAGGACGCGGCTGCCGCGGTCACGGCCTTCGTTGACGCGATCACCGAGCTCGGCAAGGCCGAACTGGGCGACAAGACCATGGTGGACGCCCTCGTGCCGTTCCGGAACGCCTTCCTCACCGCGTTCGACGCCGGCACCCCAGTGGCTGCCTCCCTCGCCGCGGCAGCGGAAGCCGCCACGGCCGCCGCGGAGGCGACCTCCGGGTTGCGTCCACTCAAGGGCCGGGCCCGCCCCCTCGCGGAAAAGAGCCTCGGCCACCCCGACCCCGGTGCGGTGTCCTTCGCACTCATCGCCACCCGGATTTCTGCACACACCGACACTTCCAGCACAGGAACCCGGCTCGCTACTTCCGAGCCGGCGGAACAAGGAGCACAAGCATGAGCACAACAGCAGGCTGGCGCATCGTCGTCGGCAACGATGAGGCCGGCGTCGAATACAAGAACGCCCTGAAGGCGCTGCTCGAAGCCGACCCCCGCGTCGCCTCCGTGCTGGATATCGGCGTCGGACCCGACGACTCCACCGCCTACCCGCACGTGGCTGTCGACGCGGCCCGCAAAATCGCCGAGGGCGAAGCCGACCGGGCGCTGCTGATCTGCGGCACCGGCCTGGGCGTGGCCATCGCGGCCAACAAGGTCCCCGGCATCCGCGCTGTCACCGCCCACGACAGCTACTCCGTGGAACGGTCGGTCCTGAGCAACAACGCCCAGGTGCTCACCATGGGGCAGCGCGTCATCGGGCTGGAACTCGCCAAGAAGCTCGTGGGCGAATGGCTGAGCCACCGCTTCGATGAAAACTCCTCTTCCGCCGCGAAGGTGGACGCCATCTGCTCGTACGAGCCCGAATACACGAAGGCAGTCTGAACATGACCGAATCAACAGCTACCGCAGCGGCCATCAACGCCGCCCGCAAGATCGCCGTCGTCGGCTCCGGCTACATGGGCGGCGGGATCGCGCAGGTCCTGGCGCTCGGCGGCGCCCGGGTTGCACTCGCGGACGTGTCCGCCGAAGTCGCCCTGAAGAACTACGAGCGGCTCCTGGCCGAATCTGACGAATTCGTTGCCGCGGGGCTTTTCCCGGAAGGCTCCACCGCCATCCTGAAGGAAAACCTCTGGGCCGCCAAGGACATCGAGGAAGCCGTGGCGGACGCGGACTTCATCGAAGAAGCTGTCCCCGAGGTCATCGAGATCAAGCACCAGACCCTCGCCCGCATCAGTGCGGCTGCCCGCCCGGATGCCATCATCGGCTCCAACACGTCCACGATCTCCATCGCGGACCTGTCCGAGCCGGTCACCAATCCGGAACGCTTCCTGGGCGTGCACTTCTCCAACCCGTCGCCCTTCATCCCGGGTGTGGAAATCATCCCTCACGCCGGTACCTCGGCAGTCACTGTCGGCGCCGTCCGCGACCTCGTGCATGCGGCCAACAAGCAGACCGCCGTCGTCAAGGATGTGACCGGATTCGTGCTCAACCGGCTCCAGTACGCGCTGTTCCACGAGGCCGCCCAGCTGGTGGAGCAGGAAATCGCGACCGCGGAAGACGTCGACACCCTGGTCCGGACCACCTTCGGCTTCCGTCTGCCGTTCTTCGGGCCCTTCGCGATCGCCGACATGGCCGGACTGGACGTCTACAACTTCTGCTACAAGTCGCTCCAGACCGACTTCCCGGAACGGTTCGCCACCCCGAAGATCCTCACCGAGCTGGTGGAGGCCGGAAAGCTGGGCACCAAAACAGGAGCGGGCTTCCTGAACGTCCCGGCGGAGCGCACGCCGGAACTGATCGCGTACCGGAACAAGGCGTACGTGGCCATGCAGAAGCTCATCGACGAGCTCGGCCCCGCTCCCATCAACTGAGTCCGCACCTTCCACTTTCACTTCAGGAGCCTTCCAATGAGCACTTTCCCCGCAGAACGCACGGCCATCATCACCGGCGCCGTGTCCGAGCGAGGCATCGGCCGCGCCACCGCCAGCTACCTGGCGGCCCAGGGCTGGAACATCGGCATCATCGATCTCGATGACGCACTCTGCAAGGCCGCGGCCAAGGAACTGGCCGCCGAGCACGGCGTCAAGGCGTTCGGCGCCGGCGCCAACGTTTCCGACGAAAGCTCGGTCCGCGCGGCAATCGACACCATCGAGGCGGAGCTGCCGCAGATCGTTGCGCTCGCCAACGTGGCAGGTGTCAGCTCGCCGGTTCCCTACCTGGAACTCGACGCCGCCGAATGGGACCGCGTGCTCAACATCAACCTCAACGGCGTCCACTACGCCACGCGCCGCGTCGCAGAATCCATGGTGAAGAACAGGATCGGGCGCATCGTGAACATCTCCTCTGTCTCCGCGCAGCGCGGCGGCGGCACGTTCTCCAAGACGCCGTACTCGGTGGCGAAGGCCGGCGTGATCGGCCTGACCCGGGCAACGGCCCGCGAACTGGGCGAATACGACATCACCGTCAACGCCATCTCACCGGGCCCCATCGACACCGACATCATGGGCGGCACCCTCAGCGATGAACGCAAGGACGAACTGACCAAAGACCTCGTGGTCAACCGCGTTGGCTCCACCCGGGACATCGCAGCAGCCATCGCCTTCCTCATCAGCGAGGACGCCGGTTACATCTCCGGCCAGACGCTGAATGTGGATGGCGGACTCTACATGCACTAAGGAAGAAGCATCGTGGCACAACACAGCCAAACCCCCGCTGCCTCCGGATTCGCGGCCTGGAGCAAGGGACGGAAGATCTACCTCGCCGTCGGGATCCTGGCCTGCCTGGCCGGCGTCCTGATGATGGCTTTTTCACGCTAGAAGTTGTTCCCGGCCGGATCCGGCCTGGCCTCATTTGGCCAGGCCGGATTTTGGCCTGGCCTCATTTGGGCTGGCCTCATTTGGGCTGGCCTCATTTGGGCTGGCCGGATCCGGCCGTTCTCCACGCAACTGATTTACCCCACTGATTGCTCGACGAGGAGTTTTTTGATGACCGTAACAACAACGTCCACCCGGGACCTACTGGAGACACCGGTACTTAAATCGGCTATCTCCAAGGCCTCCCGCCGGCTCATGCCCATGCTGGTGATCCTCTATGTGGTCGCCTTCCTGGACCGCACCAACGTGGGCTTCGCCGAGGCCGCTCTCGGCGTGGACAAGGGCATCACTGCCGGGGCCTACGCCCTGGGCGCCGGGATCTTCTTCATCGGCTACGCCCTGTTCGAAATCCCGAGCAACCTGCTCCTGACCAAGTTCGGGGCGAAGGTGTGGCTGGCCCGCATCGCCATCACCTGGGGCATCGTCTCTGCCTGCTTCGCGTTCGTCCAGGGCGAGACGTCCTTCATCATCCTGCGGTTCCTGCTGGGTGTCACCGAGGCCGGGCTGTTCCCCGGCGTCATCATGTTCCTGGCCGCGTGGTTCCCCAACAAGGTCCGCGTCAAGATGTTCGCCATCTTCTACCTGGCCCAGCCGTTCTCCCAGATGCTGGGCGCCCCGCTCTCCGGCTGGCTGATCAACATCGGCGACCAGGTCCCCGGGGTCCAGGGCTGGCAGGTCATGTTCTTCGTCGAAGGCATGCTGGCGGTCATCGCCGGCATCGCCGCGTACTTCTTCCTGATCAACAGCCCGCAGGATGCCAAATTCCTGGACAAGGACGAGAAGCGCGCGCTCCTGGAAGTCATGGCGCTCGAGGACACCGTCAAGGAAGAGTCCGGGCCGCGCGGCGTCCTGGCTGCCATGAAGAATGGCAAGGTCTGGTACTTCACCATCATCTACTTCTGCCTGCAGATCGCCGTCTACGGCGTCACGTTCTACCTGCCGCAGCAGGTAGCCCAGTTGACCGGGCAGAAGGTGGGCATCGCCGTCGGCCTGATGGCAGCCATCCCGTGGTTCTTCGGCATCTTCGCCTGCTACTTCATCGGCAAGGCCGCCAACACCGTGGTCCGCCGCCGGGTCTGGGGCACCGGGCTGTTCATCTCCACCGGTCTCTGCATCTTCGGCTCCGCGTGGGCCGGCGCAAACCACATTCCAGCACTCGGCATCATCTTCATCACCCTGGCCGTGTGTTCCTTCCTTTCCATCGGCCCCATCGCCTGGTCCTACCCGACGGCGTTCCTCACCGGAACGGCCGCGGCCGCGGGCATCGGCCTGATCAACTCGCTCGGAAACCTCGGCGGCTTCGTGGCACCGATCCTGCGGACCTCGGTCAACCAGATCACCGCCTCGGACACGGGCACCATGGGCGTCTACGCCCTCGGCGTGCTCCCGTTCCTGGCAGCGGCCATGATGTTCGCGACCCGCCGCTTCAAGAACAAGGCCGACGAACTGCTGGAGCAGTAAGGCCTCCCAGCCCCCGCCTTCCAGCGCCCATCAACTGGATCCAGCAGAAAGCACCAACACATGCAGCAGAACCCCAGTAGCCAGACCTCCAGCAACCAGATCCTGGTGGGGGTCAGCACCAAGATGTATCTCGGCTACCGGGACAGCCTGGCCTGGCTGGAGCGGCTGCGGCACGAAGTGGACGCCCGTCCGGCCCTCGCGGCCGGGCGGGTTGTCCCGTTTGTCATTCCGTCTTTCCCCGTCCTGCCCGCGGCGGCCGGGCTCCTGGCCGGTTCGCCACTCTTGCTCGGAGCCCAGAACTGCGGCTGGGCGGACGGGCCCTGGACTGGGGAAGTGGCGCCGTCCATGCTTGCGGAACTCGGTGTCCGGCTCGTGGAGATCGGCCATGCCGAACGCCGGCGGCATTTCCACGAGGACGATGCCATGGTGGCCCTCAAGGTCCGGGCCGCGGACGACGCCGGGCTTACGCCGCTGCTGTGCGTGGGGGAGACTGAGCGCGGGGAGCCCGCCGCCGCCGCGGACTTTGTGCACCGCCAGATTGAGTCGGCCGTCGACGGCGACTGGGACCTGGCCGGCCGGCTGGTGGTGGCCTACGAACCGGTCTGGGCTATTGGTGCGGCGGAGCCGGCGGACGCTTCCTACGTGTCCGACGTCGTCCAGCGGCTCCGGGCTCAGCTCACCGTGGCTGGCGTGCCAGGATCGCCGGTCATCTACGGGGGTTCGGCCAAGCCGGGACTGCTGCCAACCCTTGAGGGCGTCTCGGGCCTGTTCCTGGGCCGGTTTGCGCACGATCCCGGGAATTTTGGCGCGGTGCTGGATGAGGCACTCCTGCTGGCCGAGTGTCTCCACGCGCCGGCACCAACCACCGTGGGACATGTTCAGCCTTGGTCCTGAAGAGTGGGCAGGATGCCATTGTGCTCACTGCTGGCGGCTAAGAATGGGCATGTCCAAAGGATTGCCATGAATAACCGCGGACAGGTTGTGAATCACCGAGGGACATGTCCAGCCTTGGCCCTGAGGATTGGGCAGGACACCCTTGTGCCGACTGTTGGCGTTAAAGGTTGGGCTGGCGGACTAAATTCTCAAAAGCGGCAGATGTAATGTTTTCACCAAGGTTGCCAAACGCCATGAGGGCATCCGCAAGCTTTATATAAGTTACTTAACCGCACTCTCGGCCTCTGCAGCTTTATTATTTGCCCAACGTGTATCCAAAATGCTCAAGAGTGTAGATGCGATTATTAAATTCAACACGCGTGAACCCCTTATAGGGTGCCTCTAAGCCATTGAAAGCAGTTCCAAAGACTAGCAGCGCCTCCACGGCAATTTTCATCCAATATTGCTTTTCGTTGTCGTCGTCGAATGTGCGATTGACTAGATGCTTAGCCCTACTTTGAGCTCGGGGGGCACTGCCAAAGGTGATAAATTTGAACAGTGTGAACTTAAGTCCACTTTCAGGGTCAACGACGTGTTCTCGCGACGTGGTAAAAGGGATTCCGCCGCTTGCATTTAGCAGCTCGAAAACTTCGGTGGTGTAGGGGCTTCCTGTTACTAACCACTCGAGATATACACCGGCGTCGGCATCTGCGACTCGAGGCACCAGATTGTCCTCGGTTTTTTCGACTCTAAACATGCAAATCTCCCCCCAGGCTAGCGAAGTGCCAGCCCCATTGAACTCCAGCCAGTGGGCCGAGCCACGACTATCATCACAGCAAGGAGTGCTTCCTGTCATTACTCCAAACGATGATTTTTCATGATTGCTATCTGCCGAAGTTTCCCGACCTGGTCGGATCCGGGGAACCGGGAGTTACCGTGTTTGCAGCAACAAGTGCAGCACTCCATTTTTTCATTCCGGGCTCCAGGAATTCGGGCTGATCTTGGCGTCGTATTTGGCCGGAACCCCGGTGGGAGTGAGCCCGTCCTCGATAGCACTCCGAAACTCAGGAGGCCACTGACCTCTGGCACAGGCCGATGAAGCCGCCCAGCTGCTCCAGACCCTCGGGGTGGGCGGGGAGGTAGTTGGTCAGTTCGGGCGCGCGGACGATCACGGCACGCCATTGGCCGCGGGACACCGCCACATTGATCCGGTTCCGCGAGAGCAGGAACTCCATGCCCCGCGGAGCCTCGGCCACCGCAGAACATGCCATGGACACAATCACGACCGCGGCCTCCTGGCCCTGGAACTTATCCACGGTCCCCACCCGCACGCCGGAGAGATTCGCGGCGTCCAGGGCATCGCGAATGACGTTGACCTGTGCGTTGTAGGCAGCCACCACCAGGATGTCGGCCGCCTCCAATGGCCGGGCTCCGTCTGCGGTGTGCCAGGAAAGGCCCAAATGGCGGCGCACCTGCCCGACGACCTCGGCAGCCTCCTCGGCCGACGACGTCGTGTTCCCGCTGTGCGGCACCATCACCGTCTCAATCCCCGCGGGCACACCCTCCAGACGGCGCAGATCCGCGGGCGGGGCGGAACGTAACCGGCCTTCGTAGGACAACTCCGAGACGGCCAGGCACAGCTCTGAGTTCATCCGCCACGAGTCGGCCAAGAAGTAGCCAAGCTCGGGCGGCAACGTGGCGTGGCCTGCGGAAATCCAGCCCAGGGCAGACTCGTCGACCGGCTCGGGGTGCCTGCCCTGGCTGACCTGCGGCAGCTGCTGCGGGTCGCCGAGCAAGAGCAGCCGGCTGCTGGCCTGGGCCACGGCAAGGGTGTTGGCCAGCGAGAACTGGCCGGCCTCGTCAATCACCAGGAGGTCCAGGGAGCCGGCCGGGACGGTGGTGCCGGTCATGGTCCACGCCGTGCCACCGACGAGGGCGCCTCCAGGCGCACCCAGCAGCTCCGCAACGTCCTTGCCGGTGCGCCGGGCCCACGGCAGGGCGTCGTTGTGCTTCACGTCTTTGGCCACGCGCGCCGGGTCGACCCCGGCCTTCGTGACAGCGGTCTTCAGCAGGTTCTCCACCACCGCGTGCGACTGGCCGACGACGCCGATTTTCCAGCCGCGGGCCACGAGCCGGGCGATGACGTGGGACCCCACATGGGTCTTGCCCGTTCCGGGCGGACCCTGCACCGCCAGGTAGGAGTGGTCAAGGGCCAGCACGGCCGCCGTGATGGCTTCAATGAAGCGGTCCGGTCCGGCACCAGGCTGCGGCAGTGAAGCTCCGGCGGCCAGCCTCGGCGGCTGACGCCGGACGAGGTCAAGCGCAGGATGGCGGGGGAGGGAGCCGGACCCCAGGCCGGCGACCACCGTGTCAGCGAGGGCTGCCAGTGCTTGCTCGAGGCTCTTGGTGGCGAGGGGTTGGTCTTCCGTCAGCGCAATGGGGAGGTCATTGTAGGGCGGTATCTTCCGGTGCAGCCGGTCCCGGATGATGACGGTGTCCTTGCCGTCCTCATGCCCCAGCTCCAGGACCTCCGTGCCGAACCATCCGCTCCGCCCGGTTCCGTTCTTGCCGGTACCCTCCAGCCCGGCGGGAAGAGGCAGCTCGTACATGCGGAACCACTTGCTGCCCTCGCGGAGGTCCGACCCGGGACTCACGGAGCCGGTCAGCTTGACCCGCCGCTCCGGAAGTTTGGTCCCCGTCTGTTGCCAGTCGTCGAGGAGTTCCGCGGATTCGACGAGGAAAACGTTCCGGTCCCGTTCGTGCGTGTCCGGACCGTGCTCACACCGGTCGAAGTGCGCCCACCAGAACGACTTGCGCTCCCGGCGGTGATAGCTCACGGCCGCGGCCAGCATGGCGACGGCCTTACGGTCGTCCTCGGACAGGCCGCTGCCCGGCTCAGCAAATTCCATCAGTGCCAGCTCAGCCGGGGCCAGCGCGGCATCGGCTCGTGCCGAGCCGTCGTCGTCGGGGCCGTCCTCTAAGCCCGCCTCCGCGCCGTCCTCCGCGCCGGACGCCGCGCCCGCCTCCGCGCCGTGCGGCTCCGGCCGGCGTTCCTTGGCCAGCCCGAGCAGCCAGTTCCGGAGCTCCAGCGTGGAGAGGCAGTCGTATTCGTTGTAGTCGGAGATCCCGGCGAGGATTGTGGCCGCTTCGTCGGGCCGCTCATTGTCCCTCGCGTCGCAGAACCGTGCATAGGCAATCACGGAGGCGCCGGCATCCTTCACTTCGCCAGTTCGAAGGTTCGCCCGCATGTAGAGCGGCTCGAGCTTCTTGATGCTGTAAGAGTTCTCGGAGATCCTGATGCTGTTCCGGACCGTTTGGTACAGGTCCACCAGCAGGCCTTCGCGGAGCCACTCGTCCACGATGTCCTCCCCGGCAACGTGCATCACCGAGAGTTTTCGAAGCGCCGTTTTTTCATACGGTGCGTAGTGGTAGACGTGCATGTCCGGGTGGTCCCGCCGGCGTTTCTCGACGTAGTCAAGGAAATCGAGGAACGCCTGCTTCTCCGCCTCCCGGCTGTGGGCCCAGAATGGCCGGAAAATCCCCGGACTGCCGGGCTCGGTGGGCGCCTCAATCACGCCGAACAGGTACTCGAGCCCCCACACTCCCGTGGCGCGGTCCTGCCACAGCGGATCGCCTTCGAAGTCGAAGAAAATATCGCCCCGGCTCGGTGGGGGCAGCTCGGCCAAGGTGTTCCCGGGCAGGACGCCGTAGCGGATGGTGTGCTCTTCGCCGTCCTTGCGGTAGCAGACTTCGCCGTCGGCAGGGCCAACGCCGCTCTGCATCCGCGCCTGTTCCTGCAGGCGCAGGAGCGTAGGGGTGGGCTTGGTGAGGGTCGCTTGCGCCAGGTCAGTGACTGAACTAATCCCACGTTCGTGGAGGTTCTTGCGCTGCACGGAGTTCATCCGGGCCACGAGGAGGAGATCGTCGGTGGCTTTGACTTGCTCCTGGCAGTAATCGCAGCGGCCACAGGCGGTGAGCCCGGGCGCGCCCCAGCCCACTGTTCCCGGCTGTGCGATGTGCGCGGCGGTCAGCGCGAGGAAACGCTCGCGGCGCTCGCGGAAAACCGGCAGGATCTCGGAGAGTTTGTGGTGGCTTCGCACGTAGTCGAATCCGCCGCCGGGCAGCTGCACCGTCGAGCCAAGGACGAGTGTCACCGCCGGGTCCACCGGGATCCCGGCCTTCAGCAGCTGGTCGCCGTAGGCGGCCAGCTGGAGCAGAGCCGTCACCTTTGCGTGGCGGGCGAGCTTGGTGTCGAACACGGCGTAGCTACCGTCGGACTGCCGCACGAGGAAGTCGGAGCGGCCGTGGAACTGGCCGTCGAAGAAGGCGGCCTGGAAGACGACGTCGGCTCCCGCGCGCAGCGCCCCAATGGACTCGGCGTGCTTGGCCGCCAGCGTGGCGCGGTCCATGGCCTCGGCCGGGACGACGTCGTACACGCCGTGCCCGGTGGCCGGATCCCAGTCGCCAAACTCCGCCACGAAACCGCCGAGGACCTTGCGCTCGTGGAGCTCACCCAACACCGCTGCATGCTTGAGCATCTCGTCGTCTTCGAACGTAGCCCTGGGGGACCGGCCCAGCTTCTCGTCGAGTTTGCGCAGCAGCTGATACTCGCAACTCGCTGCCACCACGAGGTCGCTCGCGGAGTAGACCAGATCCGGTGATGAGCCCGGTACCTCAGGTTCAAGAAAAAACACTGTGCCCCCGTTGCTGGTGCCCCGTTGTTGGTGCCTCCGCTATTCAAGCTATCAAAGCCCTCTGACAGTCAAACACGGGACAGGAACCAGGCAATGCCCCTCTGGTTCCTGTCGCAGGACCGGCGTAGGGTCTGAGGACTATGACCGAACAGCAACCGTATGAGCTGGTCCAGCGCTACGCGCACTTCGAGCTGCGCCGCTATCCCGCGTACGCCGTGGCGGAAATAGAGGTCAAAGCGACCTTCGACCGCGCCGGGAATGCTGCCTTCCGGCACCTGTTCAACTACATCAGCGGCAGCAACACGGCGCAACGGAAGCTGGCGATGACGGCCCCGGTGATCCAGGGGCCCGGGCCGTCGCAAAAGCTGGCGATGACCGCGCCGGTATTGCAAAGCGGCCCGCTGCCGGGAAGTGCAGAGCCCGCTGATTTCATCGTGGCCTTTGTGCTCCCCGCTGGGGTGACGGCGGAGACGGCGCCGGTCCCGGCGAACCCCGACGTTAGAGTCCGGGCCCAGCCAGGTTCCCTGGCAGCCGCCCTTCGGTTCTCAGGCAGCGGGTCGGAGGCGGCCTTTGTACGGCGAAACGATGGCCTCCAGGAGGCACTGAAGCTAGCCGGGCTGAAGGCTGTGGGGCCGCCACGATTCGCCCGTTTTGATCCGCCGTTCAAGCCGTGGTTCCTGCGCCGCAACGAAGTTGTTCAGGACGTGCAGGAGCCCTTTACTCCTCCGGGCGAGCCCGGCCGCTGACCGGGGTAAGGCAAAATGGTTTGGGTGACCCAACACCCGCAGCGCCCCGCCTCACCCGTCTCGCCCGCCTCCGGCCCCTCGCCGAAGACCGGCTCACCACAGCCCGGCACGCCGCACACGCAGGAGTCCGGCATCGCCGCCCAGATCGCCGGCGAACTCGGCGTCCTTCCTTGGCAGGTCAAGGCTGCCGTGGACCTGCTCGACGCCGGCTCCACCGTGCCGTTCATCGCCCGCTACCGCAAGGAAGCGACCGGAACCCTGGACGACACCCAGCTCCGCGAGTTGGAGGAGCGGCTGCGCTACTTGCGCGAGCTCGAGGACCGCCGCCGGAGCATCCTCGAAGCGATCGCCGCCCAGGGTGCGCTGACCCCGGAACTGCAGGCCGCCGTCGTCGGCGCCGACACCAAGTCGCGGCTGGAGGACATCTACCTCCCGTTCAAAACCAAGCGGCGCACGAAGGCTCAGATCGCCCGCGAAGCCGGGCTGGAGCCGCTCGCCGACGCCCTGCTCAAGCGCCCGGAACTGGACCCGGACCGCGAAGCCGCCAAATACCTCAACGCCGAACACTCGATCGGGGACTCCGCGGCGGCCCTCGCCGGTGCCCGCTCCATCCTGGTGGAACGCGTCGCGCAGGATGCCGACCTGGCCGCCACACTCCGGGAACGGCTCTGGACCCAGGGCCGGATGGTGTCCCGCGTGAAGAAGGGCAAGGAAGCTGAGGGCCAGAAGTTCAAGGACTACTTCGAGTTCTCCCAGCAGCCGGCCGGCATGCCATCACACCGCGTCCTGGCGCTGTTGCGCGGCGAGAAGGACGGGGCGCTGGAGCTGGAGCTCGCCGAGGCTGAACCGAACGACGACGCCGCCCTAACGGCCGCGCGCGGCCGTTACGAGGCCGCTGTGGCCAGGTTCCTCGGGGTTGCCGACCGTGGCCGGCCCGCCGACGCCTGGCTGCTGCAGACCGCGCAGCTGGCCTGGCGCTCACGGGTGCTGGCCCGGCTGACGGCTGATCTGCGGAGCCGGATGTTCGCCGCCGCCGAGGACGAGGCCGTGCGCGTCTTCGCCGCCAACCTGCGCGACGTGCTGCTCGCCGCGCCGGCCGGGAACCGTGCCACCCTGGGCCTGGACCCGGGACTCCGGACCGGCGTGAAGGTCGCGGTGGTGGATGGAACCGGCAAGGTGGTTGCGACGGACACCGTTTACCCGCACGCCCCGGCCCGGAAATGGGACGAGGCGCTGCGGACCCTCGTGGGCCTGGCGAAGAAGCACGGCGTCGAACTCGTCGCGATCGGGAACGGTACGGCGTCACGGGAGACGGACAAGCTCGCCGCCGAGCTGCTGAAACAGCTAGCGCCCGCCTCAGACTCTGCCAACTTGCACGCCAAACCGCAGAAGATCGTGGTGTCCGAGGCCGGAGCGTCGGTGTATTCGGCGTCGGCACTCGCGGCGGCCGAGCTGCCCGGCATGGACGTATCCTTGCGCGGCGCCGTCTCGATCGCGCGGCGCCTGCAGGACCCGCTCGCGGAGCTGGTGAAGATCGAGCCCAAGTCGATCGGCGTCGGGCAGTACCAGCACGACGTCACGGCCGCGAAGCTGGACCGCAGCCTGGACGCCGTCGTCGAGGACTGCGTGAACGCGGTGGGCGTGGACGTCAACACCGCCTCGCCGGCATTGCTGAGCCGGGTGGCCGGCGTGGGGCCGCTGCTGAGCGAAAACATCGTGGCGTACCGGAACGAGCACGGGCCATTCAACAAGCGCAGCGAGCTGAAGAAGGTCCCGCGGCTGGGCGCCAAGGCGTTTGAGCAGTGTGCGGGCTTCCTCCGGATCACCGGGGGAGCGGAGCCGCTGGATGCCTCCAGCGTGCACCCCGAGGCTTACCCGGTGGCCCGGAAAATCAAGGCGGCCGCCGGGAAGGCGCCGGCCGCGGGAAGCTATGCGGCACTGAACCCGCAGGACTTCGTGGACGGCTCCTTCGGCCTGCCAACCGTGCAGGACATCATCGCCGAGCTCGAGAAGCCCGGCCGTGACCCGCGTCCGGCCTTCGCTGCGGCAGCGTTCTCGGAGGGCATCGAGAAGATCTCGGATCTGAGGCCGGGCATGGTGTTGGAGGGCACCGTGACCAACGTGGCGGCGTTCGGTGCGTTCGTCGACGTCGGCGTGCACCAGGACGGGCTCGTGCACGTGTCCGCGCTGGCCAACCGGTTCGTCTCCGACCCCCGGGAGGTGGTCAAATCCGGGCAGGTGGTCCGGGTCAAGGTGCTGGAAGCGGATCCGGAGCGGAAGCGCATCTCGCTGACATTAAGGCTCGACGACGAACCGGCAGCCTCCGGCGATCGTGCGGCCGGCGGACGTGCAGACTCGCGGGCGGAACGTCCGCGGCAGTCGGCGCCGCAGACGCCGTCGAAGCAGCCGTCCGGGAAACCGGCGCCCGACCGGCGGACGCCCGCCCGACAACCGCAGAAGTCGACGCCGCCGCCGTCGCCCGTCAACACAGCGATGGCCGAGGCACTCCGGAGGGCCGGTCTGGGCAAGTAGCGCTCCCAGGGTGCGGCTGCCCCCGCCGCCCCGGACCTACCGTTCGTCGCGGATTCCCTACCGCTTGGCGCATAACTAGTACGTTTACTGACGATCTTGCACCATGATTGCCGGAGGCAACGGCCCTCTGCCGGAAGCTCTGCCGGAAGCTCGGTCAGAGGCCCTGGCAGAGGACCGTCGCTGCAATGTGCTGGACACCGATGTCGTTGACGAGCAGGGGAGCATACATGGGCTGGCTGGACCGCGAACGAACCATTGCCCCGCCGGGATTCAACCGGTGGCTCGTACTCCCAGCAGCCCTTGCCGTGCACCTGTGCATCGGACAGGCCTACGCGACCAGCGTCTACAAGACCGCGTTGGTGAAGCACTTCGGCGCCAGCCTGACCGAGGTCGGCGTGATCTTCTCCATCGCGATCGTGATGTTGGGCCTCTCGGCCGCCATCATGGGCACGTGGGTGGACAGGAACGGGCCCCGGAAGGCGATGTTCACCTCCGCCGCGTTCTGGGCCAGCGGCTTCCTGATCGGGTCGCTGGGCATCTTCAGCCACCAGCTCTGGCTCGTCTACCTCGGCTACGGCGTCGTCGGCGGCATTGGCCTGGGGGTCGGCTACATCTCTCCGGTCTCCACCCTGATCAAATGGTTCCCCGACCGTCCCGGACTCGCCACCGGCATGGCCATCATGGGATTCGGCGGCGGCGCCCTGATTGCCAGCCCAGTCTCCACGGCACTGCTCAAGATGTACGATCCCAACTCCGGCGCCAAGGGCTGGGTGGCCAGCGGCGAATCCGTGGGCAAGCTCTTCCTGACCCTCGCCGTCGTCTATCTGGCCTACATGATGTTCGGCGCCTTCACCATCAAGGTCCCGGCCGAGGGATGGAAGCCGGCAGGCTTCGACCCGGCCAAGGTCAAAGCCGCCTCCCTGGTCACCACGGAGAATGTCTCCGCCAGGAACGCGGTCAAGACCAGACAGTTCTGGCTCGTGTGGATCGCCTTGTTCTGCAATGTCACGGCAGGCATCGGCATCCTTGAACAGGCCGCTCCGATGATCCAGGACTTCTTCCGCCAGACTGACGGCACCTCCCTGGCCAGCGCCGCTGTGGCCGCCGGCTTCGTGGGGCTCCTGTCCATCGGCAACATGTCGGGCCGTTTTGCCTGGTCGGCGATCTCCGATGTCACCGGCCGCAAGCGCATCTACATGGTCTTCCTCGGCGTCGGCGCGTTGCTTTACACCGTGCTGGCGCTGGCCGGCTCGACGACGACCGTCCTGTACGTCGCCCTCGCATTCGTCATCATCTCCTTCTACGGCGGCGGGTTCGCGACCGCCCCCGCCTACCTCCGCGACCTATTCGGTACCTTCCAGGTCGGTGCCATCCACGGCCGTCTCCTGACTGCCTGGTCCGCGGCCGGCGTCGCCGGCCCGCTGATCGTCAACGCGTTCCTGGACGCGCAGGGCAAGCCCGGCGCGCTCAACGCCGCGTCCTACCAGCCGGCCTTGCTGACCATGGTGGGGCTGCTGGTGATCGGGTTCGTGGCGAACCTGCTGGTCACGCCGGTCGAGGCGCGATTCCATGAACCCCGTGCCGGCCGTGTCCGGTCCGAAGAACCCGCCTTGGAGGCCTGAAATGACTACTGCACAGACACCGGTGACACCGTCCACCGGAAAATTGGTCATCGCGTGGGCGCTGGTCGGCGTGCCCCTTGGGTATGGCGTATACGAGACCCTCACCCGCGTGGCGGCCCTGTTTGGCTGACACCGTGGTTGCGGAAGTCTCCGGTGACCACCCGCGCGTGGCTCGGGTGCCGTTCACCAGGCCGGAGCCCTTCACCACCCGCCCCACACTGCAAGGCACCTTCGGGATGAGCGCGTCCACGCACTGGCTCTCGACGGCGGCTGCCCAGGCGGTGCTTGAGCGCGGCGGCAACGCCTTCGACGCCGCGGTGGCGGGAGCCTTCGTGCTCCATGTGGCGGAGCCGCATCTCAACGGGCCCGGCGGGGACATGACCGGGATCTTTGTCACCGCGGACCGGCCGGATCAGCCGATAGTCCTAATGGGGCAGGGGCCGGCGCCGGCCGGGGCCACCGTGGAGCATTACGTGGCCGAAGGCCTGGACCTCGTTCCGGGCTCAGGTGCCTTGGCCGCCGCGGTGCCTGCCGCCGTCGACGCCTGGCTCCTGCCGCTGCGTGACCACGGAACGTGGGAGCTGGACGCGGTGCTGGATCTCGCGATCGGCTACGCGCGGGACGGCCACCCGATGCTCGGCCGGGTTGGAACCACCATCGCCGCCGTGGCCGCGCTGTTCGAGACGCACTGGCCCACGTCGGCTGAGCTGTGGATGCCCGGCGGAAGGATCCCTGCCGAAAGTGAGCTGGTGTGGAACCCGGCCTATGCCCGCACACTGGAACGGCTCGTGAAGGCCGGAGTTAAAGCGCCTACCCGCGAGGCAGGAATTGATGCGGCCCGGCGCGAGTGGCGGGAGGGCTTCGTGGCCCGCGCCATGGTGGATTCGGTTCAGTCCCCGCACCGGCATTCCTCGGGCACAGATCACCGCGGGGTGCTCGCCCTGGACGACCTGGCGGGGTTCGAGGCCGGGTATGAGTCGGCCGCCACCGTGGAGTTCCGGGGCCACACGATCGCCAAGACCGGGCCCTGGGGTCAAGGACCGGCGCTGCTGCAGACCCTGGCCATCCTGTCCGGGTTCGAAGACAGATGCCTTGATCCGTCCACCGAGCTGGGGGCGCACACCATCCTGGAGGCGCAGAAGCTCGCGCTCGCGGACCGGGAGGCGTACTACGGCGACACGGACGTGCCGCTGGACTACCTATTGTCGGAGGAATACTGCGCCGGCCGCCGGGCCTTGATCACGGACCGGGCCTCCCACGAGTTCCGGCCCGGCACCGTGCCGGGCCGGGAGCCGTACATCCCACCGCTGCGCACCGATTACACGCCGCCGGCGCTCGCGGGCAATGCCTTCGCGGCCGGACTCGGCGTCGGCGAGCCCACCGTGACACCCGCGGGGGAGACCCGGGGCGATACCTGTCATATCGACGTCGTGGATAGGTGGGGCAACATGGTTTCGGCCACACCGTCGGGCGGCTGGCTGCAGTCTTCGCCCGCGATCCCGGAGCTGGGCTTCTGCCTGGGCACGCGGCTGCAGATGACCTGGCTGGAGCCCGGGACGCCTTCCACGCTGACACCCGGCAAACGCCCGCGCACCACTTTGACGCCGACTCTCGTGCTGCGGGACGGCCACGCCGTGGCGGCCCTGGGTTCGCCCGGCGGCGACCAGCAGGACCAGTGGCAGCTGCCGTACCTGCTGCGGACCATCGTGGGCGGGTACTCACCGCAGCAGGCCATCGATGCGCCGACGTTCCACACGACCTCGATGCCCGGGTCCTTCTGGCCGCGCACCTGGGAGCCCGGCGGCGCCGTCGTCGAGGACCGGCTGGGGGAGGACGTCATCGAATGCCTTGAGCGCCGCGGACATGTTGTCACCCGGGCTGGTGACTGGGCGCTGGGGCGGCTGTCCGCCGTCGTGCGGGATCCCGAGACCGGGGTCCTGCAGGCCGCGGCGAATCCGCGGGGTGCGCAGGGCTATGCTGCGGGCCGGTAGTGGTTGCGGTAGCGGTAGCGGTAGCTGCGCTCAGCGGAGGAGCTGAGCAATTCTCGCTTCTTAGCCGGAAGTGGAGCCGGTCCATGAAGCGGAGCGATAGGAGTGCGCTCTTCTTTCTCAACTTTCTCAACCTTGGTCCACTTTGTGGTCGGCGCTTAGACCAGCCAATGCCATTGGCCTGATCTTCGGTGAGGCCGCTCGCAAAGGGATGCTCGTCCCCCCACAAGGCCAGCAACGACTACGGTGACAATCTCCACACCAGGGCGAGAGCACTCCGTCAGAGAAATATCAGAGTCACCGTCGAGCCAATTTTTGAGGTCATCACTAATCCCTGTTCCATCCCGCATCACGCAGCCCGGCGGCGTTGCCCCCGCGGGGCCAAGACTTTGGCCTGAACGTGGGAACCGCACGGCCCGGCGGGGTCGCGTGTGCCGTGGTCATGCGGCCGTCATGAGGTCGTCTGGTCGGAAGTAGTGGTTCCGTCTGGGTTGCCGGCGGGGGTCGAGGTGGGGTGGCGGGATGAACCAGGGGATCCCGGTTTTGAGCCGGATGGTCCAGTGTTCCTTGTGGATCACGTGGTGGTGGTGGGAGCAAAGCAGGGTTCCGTTGTCCGTCCCGGTGGTCCCGCCGCGGGACCAGTAGGTGATGTGGTGGGCCTCGCACCA